>JAHJUV010000036.1 GCA_018828825.1 Planctomycetota bacterium
CAATAGCCAGACAGTAAAGGATATGGCGGCAGCACTGGCGACGGGCATTTCGGAACAGCCGGCAAAAAAGGATTGATTTTTCACAGATTAATCAAGAGCTTGTTTGTCCGGTATTAAGCCTCTTATTAGATTTGTGCTGTTACATCTTTTCTGTACAGGAGTTATAAATTTTATTTTTTTATTTTTTGTCTATGATTTTAATAAGAATTTTGTTGTCAAACCGACTTTACTTTTGTATTATTTCCGCCTCCAAGTTAGTAAAATGTAAAGCTTTATGGTTACAATGTTTTTGAAAGGGTGTTTTTATGCCGGCAAAAATAAATGAAGACAAATGCACCGGCTGTGAGGCATGTATAGATGCCTGTCCGGCTGAAGCGATAAAGATGGTTGACGGCAAGGCGGTAGTGGATGCCGATACTTGCGTTGACTGTGGTGTATGTGTTGATGAGTGTCCTGTCGAAGCGATAGAGATGGCGTAATCATTTTGCCGTGATTGCGCAAAAAAATTAATACGAGATTCGATTTGGTTTTAGGCCCCATCGTCTAGGCCGGTCTAGGACACCGGGTTTTCAACCCGGCGACAGGGGTTCAAATCCCCTTGGGGCTACGAAAAATAAAGCAGGCGTCTATTAATAGACGCCTGCTTTAGTGTTTTTATGCGATTATTCGTTTGTTTTGCTTTATACAGGAGAAGTAACGGCTTTTTCGGCCTCTACAAGGCCTTGAACTTTTAAGAAGTCGCCATATCTGGCCAGAAACGCGTCAACGATTACAGGGTCGAAGTGTCTGCCCCGTTCTTCCCTTATCATAATCCTTGCTATTTCAGGTCGGAATGCCGATTTATAAACCCTCGAACTGGTCAAGGCATCATAAACATCGGCAAGGGCAACTATACGGGCGGCGAGCGGAATTTCCTGTCCCTTTAATCTGTCCGGATAGCCTGAGCCGTCAAATTTCTCGTGATGATAACGGGCGATATCGGCAGCCATTTGGAGGAAACTTGCACTGGTAGTCCTTTTTATTGTTCCGCCGAGAGCTTCTGCGCCAATAATAGAATGATGTTTCATTATCTCAAATTCATCGTCCGACAAAGTGCCGGGTTTGAGCAGGATGCTGTCCGGGATTCCGATTTTTCCGATATCGTGCAGCGGACTCGAACGGTACAAATCGTCAATGAATACATTGTCGATGAACTCGGCATAAGGGCTGTTCTTGCTCAGCTCCTCAGCGAGGATGTGGCAGTAACTGCGTATTCTTTCAAGATGTTCGCCTGTTTCGGGGTCCCGGGATTCTGCCAGCGAGGCAAGTACAAAAACGGCGGTGTCGCGGGTCTCGGCGATTTGAGCGCTTCTTTCCTGTACGAGACTGTCAAGATTGTTCAGCAGCTCCCATTTTTCCGTCAGGGAGCAGGCCATCTGGCGGACTTCCGTATTATCGAAAGGCTTTTTAAGAATCAAAAATTTTTCAGTTTCGCTGAGCCTGTTAATAATTTCCTGCCAGGAATAATCCGAATACGCGGTGCAGATAACAATTTGGAGCCGGGGTTCGACCTTCCAGAGGTTTTCAATTGTTTCAATGCCGTCCCAGTCGGACTCCATTCGCATATCGACAAAGGCCACAGCATAAGGATTTCCCTGCCGGTTGGCCTCTGTGAGTTTTTCGAGCCCTTCGTGACCGTTAAATGCGCAATCGACATCGAAAGTGATGGCGGAATTGTGTGTATCCTGACCGAAGACAGCGGCTCTTGCGCGGTCGAGAGAAACATTATATGCCGTTATATTTGAAAGAATTTGTCTGAAATCGTCGTGTATTGACCTTTTATCGTCAATAACAAGAATTTTTCGATTTTTAATTTCAGTTTGGCTGAGCTGGCCTTTGTTAGTTGTGTTTTCCATTTTTTACCTCTGTTTTTATTAAGGGTAATTCGAGAATAAACGTTGCGCCCTGATTTTGGCCGGGACTATTAACGGTTATAGTGCCCTGTATATCCTTTGCGGTAAGCCGGCATCCGTGCAATCCGAAGCCGTGTCCGGAAGATTTTGTCGTGAAACCGGCATCGAAAATCCTGTTTAAGTCTTCCGGCTTTATACCGATGCCGTTGTCGGAAATTTCTATTCTTACTTTGAGATTATTGCGTTTTGTAAGGCGGATTTTCATCTGTTTTGGTTTAACCGTACTTTGAGCAAGAGCATGTTCGGCGTTATCAATAAGATTTACAAGTACCTGAAGGGTACGATGCTTATCGATAAATATGTTTCCAAAGTCTTCATATTCGCGGATGACCTCGATATTGTTTCGCTGCAGCCCTGCGTTATTTATTTCGATGGCGTTTTCGATGAGGTCCGGCAAGGAGACACAATCCCGCTGATGTCCGATACCGGTGTAAAGCTGCTGCATATGGATGATATCTTTGATATGGTTGACATTTTTTATGAGCGAACTTAAATTTTCCAGGATTTCGGTTTTTTGCTGAACAAGATGAGCGCTTACTTCGCAAAGATATGTCGGGATATATTTGCCCTGCGGGTCGTTTGTCAGAAAGTCAGCAAGGTTATCGGCATGATTTTTAACCAGGTCCGCCAGTTTTTGCAGATACGGTATTTCGGACTTGGAAAGTTTTTCACTTATAAAAGCCGCTGAGACGTTTACGCTGTTCAATGCATTGCCGACATTATGCAGGACGTTTGCGGCGACTTCTGCCATCCCGGCACTGTGAGCCGCTTCCATCAGTTTTTTATAAGTCAGCTCAAGTTGGATATTCAGTTTTTCAAGTTTGGCCTGCGCATCTTCGGCGTTCTGTTTGGCCTGTATCATATTTTCTTCGGCAATTTTCCTTTCGGTTATATCCTGCAGCAAACAATCGCACCAATCGACTTGGCCGGCCTTGCCAAGGTGCTGCACAATTGTGCTTTTGACCCAGCGGAGATTGCCGTCTTTTCGTATAATCCTGTATTCGAGCGGTTCGATTTTCCGGTTACCGGCGCATTTCTGAAGCTGAGCGGAGACAATTTCCCTGTCATCCTTGTGAACCATTTCGAGCCAGAGCGAATCTTTTGCGTTGAGCTCTTCGGCGCTGTAGCCCGTGACGGCAATGGCGGCATCGGCGTGCAGCATTTTCGATATTTTGCCGCCGGAGATTTGAATTGTGAAAATATAGTCGGTGATGCTTTCGGTGATTCGCTGATACCTTTCCTCGCTCTGGAGCAACTTGTCTTCGTAGTCGATGGTTCTTGCCCCGACAGCCATCTTGCTCCGGAACACGTTTTTATCGAACGGTTTGCTCAGGAAATCGTCCGCTCCCGTGTCGAGTGCTGTTACAATATCCTGGCTTTCAGTTTTCGACGTCAGGAAAATTACGTAGGTATATTTTTTGTCGGGAAGGGAGCGGATTTTTTTGCAGAGTTCAAGCCCGTCAATGCCCGGCATTACCCAGTCGATAAGTACGATTCTCGGCGGGCTTGTCTGGATTATTTCCCAGGCTTTGTTGCCGTCCTCTGCTGCTGTGACCTGATACCCCCAGTTTTGAAGGTTTTTTTGCAGGATCATCCTTGAGGCAGTATCATCTTCTGCTATGAGTACTTTCATCGCTTACCTGTAAACTTAAGTTTTTATCCGATAAGGGCTTTGGTCTTTTCATCGACAAAATAAAGCAGGTACTTTTTGACGTTTTTTTGTTGCTCATAGAGGCGAAAACGCCTTTTTTGATGGAATAATGCGTTTTTATCGGAGCAAAACCGATAGGACAATTTCAATAGGCACTTTCAGTTTAAAATCGGCAGTGAGAATTTTTGCAGAGAAGCGTTTATAAGCCTTTAAATTCAAGATTTTGCGTAAAAAGTCCGAAAATATAGTTAGTTTACAGCTTTTTTGTGGAAAGAATCTATGTCTGCAAATGGTGAAAAAAGTTCATTTAATGGGCCGGTTTTCAGCAGGAAAAAATCGCTTTTGTCATTACAGCAATACGCAACCAGTCAGGGTGTATCGACCGGCGTTGTTCAGGAATGCGCCAAACTGGGTGTAGTGCAGATCAGAAAGCACAAGGACAAGACCTACATAGTCGATTTGCCGCTGGATATTTACAAGGGTATAAAACAGCAGGACGAGCAGAAGCCTGAACCGGTAGATACCGCTGCGCAGGCCCAGAGGATTTCCGATTTAATGAACAAAATCTTTCAGCCGCCGAAGCATACACAGCGTTTACCTCCTGAACCGCCGCCTGCGGTACCGGATTTGCATCTTTTTGCGCAGGAGGAGAATCAGGCCGCCGCTGAAAATATCAGCAGATTTGAGCCCCAGCTTGGCCGATTCAGGATATCCCGTGCCAGAAAGATTATAGATGCGATCAAGATTATATCTGTCTGGAGAATTGTTTCAGTAGTTGTAACCGTTGCGCTGTTTATAAGTATCAGCGCCTACCGAATGGTGAGCATAGACAGAAACTTCCAGCAGCAAAAGCTCCGGCAGGCATATTCGAATATTCAGAAACTTATGAGCGAATATGACAATACCCGCCAGAAAGCAAGGATGTATGAGATTGATATGATGAACTGGCAGTCGGAAGCGCAAAGGAATCAAAAAACTCTTGCCAGTTTGCAGATACAGTTTCAGCAGACAAGGGAAAAACTCTTCCAGGCCAGAAGAGACCTTTCGGAAACACGGCAGTATAATGCAGATACATTAAAACTGCTTAACGAGCAGATAAACGATATTACCGCAAGGATTCAGCAGGGCACAGGCGGGAAATAGCCGCCGATACGATTCAAATCTTTTACTTGCCTTAGGGAGATGCTCCGACTATATTAAATTTGATTTTTTCGGAGCGTTATATGCCTCATATTTTTATAGACCAGATTCAGCCCGGCTCGACAATTAATGACATTTATATGATAAGCCAGCCTATTCTTCGCAGCACCACTCGCGGGGATTTATATATCGCTATGTACATAAGCGACAAGAGCGGCAGAGTTAACGGCCGGGTCTGGCAGGCGACGGAACAGCTTTACAACTCACTGCCGAAAGAAGGATTTGCGCATATAAGGGGCAGAAGCGAAGTATTTCAAAGCGCACTGCAAATTGTTGCCGACCATATAACGGTCGTACCTGCCGAGAAAGTGGACATTGACGATTATCTGCCGAGAACCGAAAAAGATGTCCCGCAAATGTTCGAAGAAATAAAAAAGATTGTTTCTGAGATAAAAAATCCCTTTTTGAAAGCTCTTGTAAATAAGTTTCTTTCAGATAAAGAGCTTATGGGAAATTTCTGCAAGGCGCCTGCGGCCACTCAGCATCATCACAGCTATATCGGCGGCTTGCTTGAGCATACGAACAATATGCTGAATGTCGCAAAGGCCGTACTGCCGTATTATCCTCAGCTTCAAAACGACCTTGTGCTGGCGGGGATATTTCTTCACGATATGGGCAAGACCGAAGAGCTTTCTTACCAGATGGCGTTCGGCTACACGGACAGCGGACAGCTGCTCGGCCATATAGTTCAGACCGTTATAATGGTTAATAAAAAGGCCCGGGCTATTGAAAAGGCCGGCCAGGAAATGGACAAAGAAATACTTGAAAACCTTGAGCATATAATTCTTTCTCATCACGGCCAGTATGAATTCGGTTCGCCGAAGCTGCCGATGACGGCTGAAGCGTTTTTGATAAGTTTTCTGGATAATATAGACGCTAAAATCAATCAGGTAACCGACAAAATTGACAGTGAACCTGGCGAGTCAAACTGGACAGCCTATGTAAGGGCTCTCGAATCGAAACTTTACAGGAAAAAACTTGTCGATTAGCGCAAAAATATGTCGGGCCGGCCCCCCTGGGCAGCCCGACGTAAAAGAGACGCAATTGTTATCTACCGTTTCACAGGTTCCCGCCCAGCCTGTAAACGAGCTGATTCGAGAATCAAATTTTCTCGACTCCGCAACTAATTTCAGTTATAATATCGGAATAAGATAGAAAAAGCTCATAAGATAGTCGGCTCAAGTGCCACCTGTATGGCACTGCTGATAAAAAAACAGCTAATTTGGGACAGCGATTATGG
>JAHJUV010000037.1 GCA_018828825.1 Planctomycetota bacterium
GATATAATAACTCCCGTATGTATAAATATAAAATGCTCTTTTGAAATTTGTGTATCCTTTCGGGGGCGAAAGGCTTCGACCGGACGGGTAGATGAGTAAACAGCATGTCCAGGATGTCGGTTGGCCTGGCTAATCATCCGGCACAAATTTAATTGGCAACTACCAATTAAGTATGGCTGCCTAATTTAGGCGGTCCGTCCTGCGGGATTGCTCCCGCCAGTTTCGCAAGGGCGCCAAAATGCGGGACAGCTCTGCAAGGCCGTTCGTCCGAGCAGAGTTAAAAAACTACGAACTGGCTGAGCCGTAAGCCTGTTATTCGGCGGCCGGTGCGGCGAGAACCAAATGAATAACTAAGCATGTAGAAGTTTACTTTGAAACGTTTCGGGACGCGGGTTCGAATCCCGCCGCCTCCAGTCTTCGTTCAGAGCAAAAGCGATGAATGAAGACTGTCACGACGCAGCTTTAGCGAAGGCGGACTTATTTTTCTATAGTTTTACAGGCTCTGAACTACGACTCGGCAGGCCAGTATGAAATTTCATTATGTCTATATACTACAATCCGAAAGCAACTCGGGAAGATTTTACATTGGATATACCGACGACTTGCAAAGCCGCTTAAAGTCTCACAATCGAAAGAAATGTAAACACACTTCAAAATACATTCCGTGGAAAATCAAAACAGCCGTTGCTTTTACAGATGAAGAAAAAGCAATGGATTTTGAAAAATATCTCAAAACAGCTTCCGGTAGAGCATTCACCATGAAACGATTGTAGAATGGTTTTTTTGAAAAATGATTCGCCAAATAATCGGCGCAATCTGCGATTAATTTCACGTCCTTTTTTGTCCACATAAGCAAAAAAGCCGCGATGAAGTATTTTGAGACCATCCGTCTTCACTTTGTTTCGACGCGACAGGCAGGGTAAACTCCGGAGAAAACCAGTTTTTTTATTAAAAAATGGGTATTTTTGTTGATTTTTTGTTGTAAATATGGTATAATATGGCCATAGTTAGACAAAAAACTAATAAAATTAAGTGTCTAAACTATGGAAATCCGAAATTCTAATATCTAAATCCGAAACAATATCGAATTATCAAAATTCAAAATAACTAAACGAACCCTGCCAATGTGTTGGCAGGGCTAACCGAGGTTTATATGTCCCCCCGGCACCCCGATGAGATAAAGCTGTAATTTTTAATTTTTAGTTTTTAATTTTTAGTTGAGGAGTTCAAATCCTATGCAAAAAAACTATCTGCCAATCTATTATCCGGATTTTATTGCTGACATCTGCATCCGGTTTGTGCTGCGCTGCAAAGAGATAAAACATAACTGCAAATTAAAGGCTGTTAAACTGGCCAAAGGAAAATACGCCATTGTCAGCGCGGAAGATTACGAAACTCTCAATCGCCACAAATGGAGCATCAAAATCGCCGGCCGAAATTCATACGCGGTCAGGAAAGAGAACGGAAAAAGCGTTTATATGCACAATCAGATTCTGTCGCCGCCGGCGGGCTTTCTCGTCGACCACGAAAACCGCGACGGCCTTGATAACAGCCGAGGCAATCTGAGGCTGGCAACAGTGTCGGAAAATAACACCAATCGAGGGAAAAAACAGGGGTGCAGCTCAAAATATAAAGGGGTTTGCTATCGTAAAAGTAAAAGAAAATGGGAGGCGGATATAAGCTATGAGGGAAAAGACAAGTATTTGGGACTTTTCGAGAACGAAGAAGATGCGGCGAAGGCTTACGATGAGGCGGCGAAAGAATATTACGGTGAATTTGCGGTGCTGAATTTTGGATAGCCACTAAGGGGCAAAGGGGCAAAGGGGCAAAGGGGCAAAGGGACAAAGGGACAAAGGGAATAAATCCTAAATCCTAAACAAATCCGAATTGCCAAAATTCGAATGTTCAAAACTATTAACTGCAGATCCGCCATTCCGCCAGAGGCGGATAAAAGGCGGACAAGTTTGGCGGATACCTATGGCATAAATTGAAGGGAGTTATAATGTTTTTGCCTTTTGGTGAAAACGGCCGTGTTGAAATTCGGGTAGGGAAAAATTAAGCATATTGCTTATCTTAATCAGATTCTGCCTGTCTGTCATTAATTTTGGTTAGCCTCGGACGGGGAAGGGTCGGGGCCTTGCATCCATCCCTAAATTACTTACTCAAAGGGGGGAAGGGGGGATATTATTTGCAGTGATAAAAAAATGGAGGACATATATAGATAAATGCCCTCCTCTGGTAATTCTTAGCGCCCTTTAATATGATGCGCCACCCTGATAGACCCAACCGTACCTCCTACTCCGGTAATCTAAAAAACAATACTATCATTTTATGAGTGGATTGTCAAGGGTTTTTGAGTGGCTGTACTAACCCAAAACTCCACGATAAAAGGGGGATGATATTTGTAAAATTTATCGGGTAAAGAAAGGGAGTTCTTGTAAACTTTTAGCCTTCTACTTTTGGTTGTCTTCTTATCTTATGGATCGACCAATAGTTTATGATTAACAATAATGCAGCGATCGCAGATGCCGCCAATGCTGCAACAAGAAATGCGTTTGCATAGGCATGGAGTTCCGCATAAGTTGAGGTTGTCTTCGGATCCAGCGTTTTGATTGTTAAAAATGAAGAAAGATAAGCACCCCATAAAATACTTGTAATTACCAGAAATAGATCAGATAATAGACCTTTACCCATGATGGCTTTAAGATTGTCTTCTGAAACTAAGTGATAAACTTCTTTATGGTGGCAGACTTCAGCTTCCAAAAAGGGCCCAAGGGCACCTGATGTCATATCTTTGACTATTTTTGGAGTACCAGATTTTGCCATTTTCTATTTTGGTCTCCGAGTTATTCGATTTACATCTAATTGGGCGCCTGTTTCATTCCATTCTTCGATACGGTTCTCGGCTTTTATAAGAATAATTCTATTCCCTTCCAAGGAAATATTAGTGCCACCAAAATGAACCCCCTCTACATTCTCACCGATCATATGTTGATTTATATTTTTAAGAGCTGCATTTATGGTAGGCTCGGGCTTCATATATGTGTCTTCATTTTTTACATCGGGTCCCAATACAAATTCAAATATAGCCCCTTGACCCTCAGTGGGAAATACTTTACAGGACACGCCAATCTCCGGCCTGAGGTAAGGTGACAGGAATTTTCGAAAACTATTTATATATATTTGGATAATTGTTTGATCATTCATAACTACCCATTCTATGCTAATCCAATCTGAATGTCAATTCTGTTCCGCAGATTCACCATTTAATTGTTTGTCGGGGATAAAATCTATATTATTTATTGACTTTGCGGATTTTTATCAATCCTCTTTAGCCTTGGCGGTTGGTATTCCTCTTTCATCTAAGTATTTTGCAACGTAATTATACAACTCTGCCGTCTTAGCGGTCCAAATACTATTCAACTTATCGTTTTCCCCCTTGAATTTATTAGGATTGGTTCTTTGCAAATCTTTATTGTTTTCCTTGTAGCTTTTAAAACTACTTCTTGCATTAATCATGGAATCCCACAAGCAAATAAATTTTTTGAACCTATTGATTATTTCTTTATATGCCTCTTTTTCTTTAAATTTTTCTATGTTAGGTGTATCATAATCATAAGTATTCTTTCGTAACAATTCTCCTATATCTTGTAAATTAAATATGATAAATCTAGACCAATTCTCGATAATGCGTTTCTTTGATTTAATATCCTCGATATCGAAAGGTTCTTTAGTTATTAGGTGCAAGGAACCAGTTGCTTCGTTAATTATTCTGAAGTAACTCTGGAATACTATAGGATCAAAAACCATTAATTTGTGTAGAGAAGACCGCAATTCTTCAGAGTCTTTAAGCGCAGAACGGAATATGTCTTTTCCCTCTTCTGCGTTCACCATATTATTCTTTGCTAAATCTAAATTTATAACTACATTTATTGTGTAAAAAGACAATCCATAAGTAAATATATCGATATTGTTATCTAAATAACGGGTAATTACCTTTTGATAATTACTTTCTCTACGGTAATTATCATATTTGATATAGGTGAAAATACCTCCCACTACTATTGCTACCAATGTCAAAGATGGTATAGCTAGTTCTATCCATTTTGCTATATTTAAATTTTCCATACAATCTCTTTCTTTAAACATATATCATCCTAAACTCTATATCTTCCATTTTTATCTAATAGTACTTCTGTTGCTGTTTCCTCGCTGGTTGCCTGCTCTGGAAGAATTCTACTCTTTTTCTTCTTGAACACAACCTATTTTTAGTTTTGAGTTTTGAGTTCTTAGTTAGTAGATTCCCATACAATCATGCTGGGTTCGTATGGGTCTGCGAGGTCCTTTGCCCCGGCAGTACACGGACGGCGAAGCCGCACTTGTCGCTTATTTAAGCAATATCACAGGCTATTGATTATCACAATACGACATGGCATATTATGTTGACATGGCCCAAAAGGTATTGAATAATGCTGAAAAATCGATATTGCTAAAGGAAAGTTAAACCGGAAAATAGCCGATAAAGTAGTAGGCTTATACCCTATGAATAGTTATAAGCCGTTTTTAAAAAACGAGTTAAGGAAATAAAATGATTATCGAACCGAATAGAAATCTGATTAGGAATATCGAACCAAAGCTTCAGGTCCAGCAAAGTTATCAGCGTACGCGTGAGATGACTTTGGACGATATGTTATTGGAGAACAGGATTATCTTTATGATTGGCGAGATATCGTATGGCTTGGCTGCGACTGTGATTATGAAGATGTTGTATCTCGACAATCAGAAGAAGGGTACTGAGATTAGTTTGTATATTAATTCGCCGGGCGGCAGTGTAGATGACACGATGGCGATTTACGATACGATGTTATTTATCGGTTCGCCTGTGGCTACATATTGTATTGGCCGTGCCGAATCTGGCGGAGCCATTATCCTTGCCGCCGGCGCCAAAGGCCGCCGTCACGCTCTACCTCACGCCAAAGTCATGCTCCATCAGCCTTGGGGCGGGGTGACGGGACAGGCTGCGGATATTAAGATTCAGGCAGAAGAGATACTCAAGGCAAAGAAGACGATAAATGAGATACTGTCACAATTGACGGGACAGCCAATAGATAAAATTGCCGCTGGAACAGAACGCGACAGATATATGACAGCCGAAGAGGCGAAAGAGTACGGTCTAATCGACGAAGTTCTGCACGAACACGAAGCGGAAAAAGAAAAAGGAAAAGGTAAAAAATGACACTAAATCAACATTTAGTACCGATAGTAATCGAAAAAAGCGGGCGCGGCGAACGGGCATACGACATCTATTCAAGACTGCTGAAGGACAGAATAATCTTCCTCGGTGGTCAGGTCGATGACGATTCTGCAAACCTGGTTATCGCTCAAATGCTGTTTCTTAGCAACGAAGACTCCAAAAACGATATAAATTTCTACATTAATTCGCCGGGCGGAAGCGTTACATCAGGACTGGCAGTTTACGATACGATGAGATTTTTGCGTTGCCCGGTAGCAACATACTGCATAGGACAGGCGGCAAGTATGGGCGCAATACTGTTCACGGCAGGGGCAAAAGGAAAAAGATATATGCTCAATAACAGCCGAATCCTTCTGCACCAGCCGTTGATAAACGGCGTTCTCGAAGGGCCGGCGACAGACCTCGATATACAAGCCAAAGAAATTATCAAGATTCGCGGCAGAATCTATGATATACTTGCATACCATACGGGCAAATCGGTGGAAAAATTAGAAGCGGACTGCGACAGGAATCTGTGGCTCGAAGCAAAAGAGGCAATCGAATACGGCCTGGCCGATGAAATACTGCAAAAAGCACCCCAGCCGGTAGAAAGAGCCGACAAAGAAGAATAGAAGAAAAACTGTTAAGGATAGCAGGGGAAAAAATGGACAGGATGGCACAAATCAGGAATCAAAAATCGGAATTCTTTGTTTTCTATTTTTTAGCTTTCATTTTTTTAATTGCCGGGTGCGAAGAGCAGCAAAAGGTAAAGCCTGCCGGCGGCAAGGCTCAGGCCCTGAGCCAGAAAGAGACCAAAGATGCAAATTCGCCAAGGAAACTCGCGGCTGAAATTAAGCAATTGAAAAAACAGCTTGAAGGTTTGATGGGAATCAACAAGCAGGCGAGAATCGAGGCGATTTCGACAATAACTTCAATCGATGTTACCGGCCGAAGCAATCTGTACGATAAGAACGACGACAAGAAAAAAGAAATGCTGATAGTATATCTGCGGCCGATAGACGATATGGGAGACTGTATCAAGGCGGCAGGTGCAGCTGAAGTGCAGCTCTGGAACCTCAACGCCGAGCCGAACGAAGCTCTTTTAAAAAGCTGGGAGATTGAGCCGGAGGAACTTAAGAAAACATGGTCAGGCTCGCTGTTGACAAGCTATTATAAACTGCAATTTGATGTGAGCGATATTCTCACAGGCAAGGAAAAAGACCTTACACTGAAAGTGCAATTCACAGATTACCTGACAGGCAAGGTACTAAAGGCACAGAAAGTGATAAATAGCCGTTAGTACGACGTGAAGTGTATTTCGTGAAGCGAGAAGATTATCAAATTGCCCAAGCCGCAAATGGAAGGTGGCAAGCCTCTAATGCAGGCCTTTGGTATTCTGGCAGAGGATATATGCGAAGCGAGCAGAGGATAATCCTGGCGCAGACGGTCGGGTATCCGAAAAAGTAGCATTGAGGCTGTTTGAGCGTAACTTCTTTTCAAGGAAAGGGTTATGAATATCTGATTTTAGCCTTGCAAAAGTCCTTTAAATCCTTATACTTGCAGGACTTTACAGGTTTTAGCAGAGCTAAATTTTAACGGAGCAAAGAGTTATGTCACGAGTTTGTCATTTTTTAGGTAAAAAAACGAGTAGCGGCAATACGATAGCCCGCCGCGGCAAGGCGAAATATCTGGGCGGAGTCGGTGTAAAGACTACCGGTATAACAAAACGGAAATTCAAGCCGAATATCCAAAAAGTCCGTGCTGTCATCGACGGCAAGGTCTGCAAAATAAGGGTTTCTGCCAAGGCGATTAAGATGGGACTGATACAAAAGCCGGTGAAAAGGAACTATAAAAAGGCGGAATAAGACGTTGAAGATTTAATAAAATTCGAGTAGTTTAAAAGCAGGATTAAAATCCTGCTTTTTTGTTATCAGGGTTTATGTTATGGGTCAGAAAAAAATAGATATCAAACAGGTAAGACAGGTGGCCAAACTGAGCAGGCTGGATTTGAGCGAAGCTGAAATTTCGCAATTTACCGGCCAGCTCGGCGCGATTCTCGAATATGTGGAGAAACTTAATCAGCTTGATACGAGCAAGGTTGAGCCTTTGGCGCATTGCCTGCCGATTAATAACTGCCTCAGGAAAGACGAGGTAAAGCAATCATTGGGAACGGAAAAAACCCTTGCCAACGCCCCGGACAAGGACGAGCAATTTTTCATAGTGCCGAAGATTCTGGAAGAGCCGGGCGGGTTTTAACGGTTAATTATGAGCAAAGAAATTCTAAAACTTAGCTGCAGGGACTTGCAGGCCAAAATCGCCAAAGGCGAGGTGAAGAGCGGCGATGCTGTTTCTGCGGTTTTTGGGAGAATAGAAAAATATGACGGCCAAATAGGAGCTTTTCTAAGCGCTTTTAAGCAGGATGCTCTGAAAAGGGCAGAGGAAATTGATGAAAAAATCGCCAAGGGTCAATCTGTCGGCGCTCTTGCGGGTGTGCCGATAGCTGTTAAGGATAATATGTGCACGACATTCGGTGCGACGAGCTGCGCATCGAAGATACTTGAAAATTTCCACTCGCCTTATAACGCAACAGTGATAGAAAAACTTCTGGCGGCTGACGCGGTCATAATCGGCAAGACAAATCTCGATGAGTTTGCAATGGGTTCGAGTACGGAAAACTCCGGCCTGAAAAAGACAGTTAATCCGTGGGACAAAGATAGGGTGCCGGGCGGAAGCAGCGGAGGCTCGGCAGCGGCAGTGGCGGCTCAGATGTGTTTTGCCTCGCTGGGTAGCGATACGGGTGGCTCAATCAGGCAGCCGGCGAGTTTCTGCGGTGTTGCGGGACTTAAGCCAACGTACGGCAGAGTTTCACGATACGGACTTGTGGCTTATGGGTCGAGTCTCGACCAAATCGGACCCCTGACAAAAGATACCGCTGATTGTGCATTATTGCTGAATGTTATCGCAGGCCACGACGAAAAAGACAGTACAAGCGTTGATGAAAAAACAGCGCCTTTGTGCGATTTTCTGAGCGGAGTCGGGAAAGAAGTAAAAAATCTGAAAATCGCGGTTGTGCCGCAGTTGTTCGATGGCGCTGACAGTGAGATTGTTGCCGGCGTTAAAAGTGCGATTGAGATTTATAAAAAACTCGGCGCCGAGATTGTCGAAATAGAAATGCCGCACTTCGAATACGCAATTGCGGCGTATTATTTGATAGCTACAGCGGAGGCGTCGAGTAATCTTGCCCGCTACGATGGGGTGCATTACGGACACAGGACCAAAAACGCAGGCGATTATATCGAGGTATATGCGAAATCGCGTGCCGAGGTGCTGGGAACTGAAGTTAAAAGACGTATTATGCTGGGCACGTACGTACTTTCAAGCGGCTATTATGATGCGTATTATTTAAAGGCGCTGAAAGTGCGGAACCTTATAAGAAGCGATTTTACGGCGGCGTTCGGCAAGGCGGATTGTATTATGATGCCGACGAGTCCGACAACGGCGTTTAAAATCGGAGAAAAAACGGCAGACCCATTACAGATGTATCTTTCTGATGTTTATACCATCGCGGTTAACTTGGCGGGCGTGCCTGCTATAAGTATTCCATGCGGGTTCGATAATAAAAATCTGCCGATAGGATTACAAATAATCAGTCCTGCTTTCGGCGAGGAAAAACTTCTCAGAATAGCGGGAATGTTTGAAAGTCAGACAGATTTCCATAAGAAAAAACCTGAACTATGACGAATAGCGATTATAAAATTATTGTTGGGCTTGAAATACACGTGCAAATGGCTACGCGGACGAAGATGTTCTGCGGCTGTGAGCTGGTTTTCGCGGCAGAACCTAACAGCAGAGTTTGTCCGGTTTGTCTGGGGCTGCCGGGGGCGCTGCCGGTGATGAACAGACAGGCGGTAGAGTTCGCGATACTTACGGCGACGGCGCTTAACTGCAAGGTCGCGGAATTTACGAAATGGGACAGGAAAAGTTATTATTATCCCGATTTGCCGAAGAATTATCAGATAAGCCAATACGATTTGCCAATCGGGTCGAACGGATATATAGAAATTCCCGTCGGCGACGGGGTAACAAAGAAAATCCGGATTTGCAGGGTACATCTCGAAGAAGACGCGGGGAAAAATATTCATACGGCAGGGTCTTTCTCACAGGTTGACCTTAACAGGGCCGGGACGCCGCTGCTGGAGATTGTAACCGAGCCGGATATTAACAGCGCTGAAGAAGTGAGACTGCTTGCGATGGAACTGCAGCGGATTGTGCGATTTCTGGGCGTTTCCGAGGCGGATATGCAAAAGGGGCATATGCGGTTTGAGCCGAATGTTAATCTTCATATTAAAAAAGACGGCAGCAAACACGAAACGCCGATAGCGGAGATTAAAAATCTCAATAGTTTCAAGGCTCTTGAAAAAAGCGTAGGGTTTGAGGTGCGAAGCCAGCTTGATAATTTTATTGAACGCGGCGAAGTTATGCAGAGCGGCAACAAGAAAACATTCGGCTGGGACGATGTAAAGGAAGTTACCGTTTTGCAGAGGGGAAAAGAAGAGGCGCACGATTACCGTTATTTTCCCGACCCCGACCTTGTACCGGTGGTGGTAGATGAAAAATGGCTTGGCGAGATTAAGGGCGGACTTTGCGAGCTGCCGTTGAAGATGCAGGGACGATTTGTGAGCCAGTACGGTTTGAGCGATTATGACGCTTCCGTATTGACGACAGACAGGGCGACATCGGAATATTTTGACAGTGCCGTAAAGGCAGGCGGAGATGCAAAAAGGGTTTGCAATCTTATCACACAAACAGGGCTGAAAACGGCCAACGAGAAAGGCTGCGGCGTTGCCCAGCTCGGCATAGAGCCGAAGAGGCTGGCGGAGCTTGCGAAGATGACGGACGCAAGTCAGATAAGCGCGACGGCAGCGGTTACAATTTTTGTAAAGATGATGGAAAGCAAAGAACAGCCGGGTGAAATTGCGGAAAAACTTAATCTCCTGCAGAAAAGTGATGCAGGCGAGCTTGAGAAAATTGTCGATGAGGTTATAACCGCAAATCCGCAGGCGGTTGAGGATGCCAAGAGCGGCGACAAGAAGAGCAAAAAGGCACACGGATTTTTGATGGGGCAGATAATGCAAAAAACAAAGGGGACGGCAAATCCGCAGGTAGTAGCAAAGATTCTGGGGACTAAGCTGAAGGCTTAGGCGGTTTCTGCAGAACTTTGTGCTCTGTACCGGCGAGGAGACGTTTAATATTGGCACGATGAAGAAATATTACGAGCGAACACAGGACTATCGCCATCAAAATCAAAGGCCAGAGGATATTGAAATGCCAGTTGTCCAAAACCGATGTAAGGATAATTATCAATATCGGAAAAACCGCAGCGGCAATAACTGAAGCAAGCGAGATGTATTTCCAGATAAGTACAATAACGGCCCACAAGACAAAAGCAGCGATACATGGGATGGTGTAATAAGGCCAGATGCCCAGGGCGACGCCGAAACTGGTAGCGACGCCTTTGCCGCCTTTGAATTTAAGATAGAACGGGAAGATGTGGCCGAGTATTGCAGCGATGCCGACTGCCAGCCAGAGGGAAAGAGTGGCAGGGGTGATAGATTCCGAGATGATAAGGAATTTTGCGGCAAAGCTTGGGATAAAACCTTTTAAAACGTCGAATAGAAAACAAGGGTACGACCATTTTTTTCCGCAGGCACGGGCGAGATTGGTTGTGCCGAGATTGCCTGAGCCGATTGTGCGGAGGTCGTCTATGCCGTGGGCTTTTGCGATTATCCAGGCAAAGGAGATTGAGCCTACGAGATAAGAAACAATAATTAAAATAACCACTTTCATTCCTGTTTCCTGTTTTCGATTATAGTGCCGTATAAATCAAGTAATTTCCGGCAGTGCGTTTTGATTGACACTTTAGTTTCGATATTGTCGTCTGCGATAGCTTTCTTTGCGGCGGCGAGATTTTCGGTATTGCAAAAGTATTTCATAGATTCAGCCAGGGAGTCGACGTCGTCCGGCGAATCGAAAATTTTTCCGTGCCTGTCAGCTGTGAATAAGTCAACCGCACCGTTATATTTGGTTGTTATTGCAGGCTTGCCTACCGCGAGGGCTTCAAGTATGAACCTGCTCGACGGGTCATAATAGGTCGGCAGCACCGCGACGTCGGTTACATCGAGAACGTTCTGCATATGCGAGGTCGGGCCGATAAAGATTATTCGGTTTGCTATTTTAAGTTTTCGGCCGAGCCGGCGATAGTCAGCGGCCGAGCCTTTTCCTACTATGACCAGGTAGGGCGGCCGTTTAGTAAACTTTTCGGTCAGGATTTTCATCGCTTGGATGAGAGGAACGAGGCCTTTGAGTCTGAAATTGTTCGCCGCAAAGACGAAGAATACAGGCATATGGGCCTCTTTGATTTTGAGCTTTGCGAGTATCTGCGAGCGGAGCTTGTCGCTGCGAGTCTTATTTATATTGCGGATGGGCTTGATTCCATTGGGAATAACGCGGATTCTTTCGTCAGGCAAATTGTAATGTTTTTTAAATTGTGTTTTTACATATTCGCTCAAGGCAGCGATAATGGGGCCATCTTGTTTCCTGCACAATTTTTTCTCTGCGCGGGCGAGGATAGTTCTTTTGATATTCGCGAAACTGGTAAAAAGCTTAAAGAATCTTACAGTTGTGCGTTTGTAGCTTGATGCGTTGCGGATAGTCGCTTCCGGATAGCTTCCACCTCTCGGCTGATAGATATCCGCAAAAGTGTAGGGCAGTGTGCTATGAATAATGTCATAATGGTTTTCGCTTAGGTGTTGCTTGAGAGCTTTTTCAAAAGTTTTCAGGCTGACGCGTTTTTTTGTACTGTCACAGAGGACTTTTACCCTGTGGGAGTGGGTGGTGCCGGTAGCGGCGAGGATTTTCGCATCGACTCCGGCAAGTACCATTGCTGCGGCAAGCTCGAAAACGCTCTTTTCCGCTCCGCCTAAAGTGATATTTGCTCGTTCTGTTATTATCGCAACTTTCATCCCGTTAGACCTCTCCTGATTGGTACAATCAGTAAAGAATTGTATGTATTTTCACAAATTAAAACAAATTCATAAAACAAATAAGGTCTAACGGGATTCATTTTTCAACTTTCGAATGGTGCGGTTCTGTTATGCTTTTTATCGTGTTTTACCATTTGCCGAGCCTTTGATTTAATCTTTTTTATCAATAATTTGTCCTGTTTTGAGAGTTTGTCTTTCTGCAGGTATGCCAAAAGAAACCTGAGCCGGTCCGTTTTTGTTACGATATCGCCCGGCGCAGAATAGTAGAGTTGCGTAAGGTCCTTTATGAGATACTTTTTAGAAAATAACAGCGGCTTGAATACCCTGTTTAAGTCAATCAGCGTAAACTGTCCCCTCGAATCGCAGAATATATGACACAAGTACAAATCGCGATGGCGGAAACCGGTATTATGAAATTTTCTCACAAACGCGGCGAGGTTTTCGATAAAGTTTTTTCTGTTTTTAGGCAGTTTTTCCTCAAGACTGGACGAATCGGGGATTTTTTCGGTTATGATAAAGCTTCGCTTTTCAAACAGTCCCCGCCATTGCTGGCCGAAGGCGATTGTCCGCGGCGTATTTATGCCGAGCTTCCGCAGTTCTTCGGCAGGCTGATGGTCGCAGGCCATAGCCGATATTTTTTTTCGCCGAGCAAGCCAGTTTTTTAACTGGTTCAGTTTCGGGATATTTTGATATCGCTTTAAAAACAGGGTCGTTTTGGGATTTTGTGTATCGAACACGATTCTTTCGCGAAAGGAAGCCAGGTTCGGTTTTGTCAGGCTTTTGCCCTGGGCGAAATTGAATATATCGTCCATACTTTCCAGTCCGAGCTGTTTGAAACAATCGACAAAGTCGCTGCGGACGGTAAAATTTGGAGAAATTTCGACAAGTTCATTTGTTTTTTTATCTCCGGCGAGGAATTTTTCGGCAGTTTTGCAGACAGCGTCAGCGGTTATCGATTCCATACAATAATGTTTATCTTTTTTGCATACGGGTTTGTCGCAGGGGGCACAGGGGACATCGGCGACGATTTTTATTTCGTCCGGATAGTCATTTTCTGTCCAAATTGGATTATTCGGCCCGAAAAGCGTTATAATCTTTCGGCCAAGAGCGATGGCAATGTGCCGCGGGCCGGTGTCGTTTGTAATTACGAGTTCGGCAAACGAGAAAAGGGCCTTTAACTGGCTGAGCGTAAGAGGATTTTGGGCCAGGTTCACAATCGGATGTTTTGCCTTAGAGCAGATTTTGTCCGCAATCTGAATTTCCTCTTTTGCCGGGCTTACAGAGACAAAGACATTGGCTGAGAATTTTTCGATAAGAAAATCGGCCGTTTGCGAGAATCTTTCCTCTGGCCAGATTTTGCTGGGTCCGAAAGCTCCGCCCGGCACAAGTATAACAAGAGGATTTTGGCCGTTTAATTTTTCGCCGAATTTTTCAAGGACTTCTTTTCTGTCTTCTTCATTGACACAAAGTTCGAGTTTTCTGTCTGAACTATCCGCACCGAGCCAGGAAGCGACAGCCAGATAATAATCAAGGGCTGAAATTGGTTTATAGCGGGAAAGGCCGATTTTTGGCGGAACCAGTTTTTCCGTAAGAAAAATGCCTCGCCCGTCTCTTGCATATCCTATACGGGTTTTGACGCCGGCCAGAAATACGGCAAGGGCAGAGGCAAATGAATTTTTGAATAGAATTGCGGAGTCAAAATTATATTTTTTAAGCTCGGAAGCAACCGCAAAAGGGTTGTGCGATTTTAGAGTTATCCACTCATCGGCAAAAGGGCAATCGGCCAATACTTCGGCGACAGTCCTGTTTGAGCAGAAGAAGATTTTGTCGTTTTCAAACAGATTTTTGATGCACCGCAGGGCCGGGGTCGCCATTACAGCGTCGCCCATTGGTGAAGGCAGCCAGACTAATATATTTTGACAGCTCATAATTTACCAGTTTGTCACCTGTCTTTGTGCATGACATAAAGTGTCAGCGCTATGAGCTGAAGCGTTATCGCAAAGCCGATAGCCGTGAAGGCGGCGTTATCTTTTCCCGTGGGAGACAATTTATACCATATCGCCACGACGAGACAGAACAGCACGAGAACCTGCAGGACGCCTGCGAAGAGCTTCATAGCGGAAAATTCAGTAAACTGCTGGCTTCTATGATGGCTTTTAAGCAGGAATTTGATTTCCTCGAGCAGTTGTTCGGTTCTGCCGGGTTCAGAAATAGGCTGATTGACAGTTTTTGTTTCCTGCGGCTGTTCGGTCGGTATTTCTTCGTCCTCTATTTGCGGTATTTCCTGCGGCTGTGGCTGCTCGGACTCGATTTTCGGGGCTTCCTGCTGTGGCGGGGGAGCGGGCTTTCGGGTAAGTTCTCTTTTAACGACGTTGACAGCTTCCCTCAGATTTATTGCCTCAAAATCCGGGTCGGGGTCATCCTGATTTTTTACAGGTGGTTTAATATTTGATTTTATAAGGATGGTTCTGCATCCTGCGGTTTTTCCTGCGGCGACGTCGATGTAAGCGTTGCCAATCATCCAGGACTGGGCGAGATTAATTTTCATTTCCTTTGCGGCGGCAAGAAGCATTCCGGGTTTTGGTTTTCGCCAATCGCTGTCTTTGCGGTATTTGCCAATCGCGCCGTCGGGAAGATAAAGGCAGTAGTATATTCTGTCCAGATAGGCGTTGTGCTCTGCAAGAAGTTGTTTGAGTCTTTCGTGTATCTGCGAAAGTGTCTGCTCGGTAAAAAGGCCGCGGGCGATGCCGGACTGGTTGGAGACAACGATGAGCTTGTAGCCCATTTTCCGCAACTCTACGAGTGCCTGGGCGGCGGCAGGGACGAGCTTGACCTGCTCGGCACTGTTTATGTAGCCGGTATCTTCGATAATTGTGTCGTCTCTGTCTAAAAATATCGCTTTGTCAGGCATAATTTGTTTCCTATGCAAAATGTCCTTCGACCAGACCGCAGATTATATGATAAGCGATTTGATGTATCTCCTGTATAGCAAAGGTTTTATCCGCTTCGGCACAGAGGCATACATCCGCGATTTTTTCGAGAATGCTGTTTTTTCTGCCGGTAAATGCGATAACCTTTACGCCGCGTTTTTTTGCGAGCTTGGCTGCCTTTATGATATTCGGGCTGCTGCCGCTTGTAGATAACGCCCAAAGGCAATCTTGTTTTTTAACGAGCCCTTCGACCTGTTTTACAAAAATATCGTCAAAGCCATAATCATTGGCGATGGAAGTTATAACTGAACTGTCCGTAGAAAGAGCGATTGCAGGCAGCGATTTTCTGTTCTTCAGAAATCTGCCGATAAATTCTCCTGCGATATGCTGAGCGTCGGCAGCCGAGCCGCCGTTGCCGCAGATATACAGTGTTCCGCCTTTTTCAATGCTCTTGATAATCGTTTTGGCGATGTTCTCAACAATTCCGATGCCATCCGCTTCGAGACTGTCGAGCATTTTTCTGTGCATCGCGATTGTTTTAACTATTTGTTTTTTCATCCCGTTAGAAATTCTCTTTTTCATAGCAAACTCTTAAGTTTTTGTTATTGAGTCCCGTTAGCCCCATTAGAAATCCGTTCTTCCATTTGTAATTTCTAACGGGATTCATTTTTTGTTCTTTTTCAAAGATTCCATTTTCTCTATAGTATTAGTGGAGCTTTTTCCTTCAACCAGCGGGGCGAGCACGACTTTGCCGCCGGCCGCCTCGACAAATTCTCTGCCGACGACGCCTTTTTGGGCCCAATCCTGACCTTTGACAAGGACATCGGGCTTTACTTTTTTGATTGTCTCAAGTGGGTCTGGCTCATCGAAAATTACGATGTAGTCAACGGTTTCAAGGGCGGAAAGAACCGCTGCCCTGTCGAGCTGGTTATTAACAGGCCTGTCAGGGCCTTTTATCGTTTTAACACTCTTGTCGCTGTTAAGACCAAGCACGACGATATCTCCCTGTTTTTTACAGAAGCTAAGAAATTCTATATGTCCCCTGTGCAGAACATCGAAACAGCCGTTGGTGAAGACGGTTTTCTGCTTATGGCCTTTGTGCCACTTAAGCTGACCTGTAAGCTGGTCGAGGCTTTTGATTTTAGAGCCGCTTTTTTGCTTTCGGCTCATCAGTTCATTTACTATTTCCTCGATGGAGACTGTCGCGGTGCCGAATTTTTCGACTTCAATACCGCCTGCAACGTTGGAAATTTGGACAGCCGTTTCATAATCTACACCTGCCGCCAGTGCAGCTGCGAGCGAGGCAAGGACCACATCGCCTGCACCGCTGATGTCATAGACTTTTCTGATTATTGTCGGGATGTGCAGTTCGACGGATTTTGTTTTCAGGTACGCGCCTTCTTTGTCGAGAGTTATTATCACAGCGTCAAGATTGAGTTTTTTAATGAGAATTGCCGCGGCTTTAGCGGCATCGTCGACTGCTTTAATATTAATTCCTGAAGCTATGGAGGCTTCAAGACGGTTTGGCGTGATTGCCGAGGCGCCCGTATATTTTGCGAAGTCCGCTTTCGGAGCAGGGTCAATCAAAATCTTTTTCCCAGCCGATTTGGCAAGCTTAATCAATGATTCGCAAAAACTTTTTTCGAACAGTCCTTTATTGTAATCCTGAAGGCAGACGATGTCCGCTTGCGAGAGTTTCTTTTTGTACAGGTCGAGGAGTTTCTGATAATGCTTATCGTCCAAAGGCTCGTCTTTTTCCTCATCTACTCTCAGCAATTGCTGAGGATGAATATGCTGGGCAAGGCCGACGAATCTTTGTTTTGTTATTGTGGGTCTGTCCGCGATTTCAGCAAGGCCGGAAGTGTCTGCGCCGCTGCCTTTAAGCAGCATTTTAAGAGTTTTGGCGTTTATATCTTTTCCAACCGTTCCGAGGCAAATCGTTTTTGCTCCGAGCGCGGCAAGGTCTGCCGCTACGGAAGCCGCTCCGCCGGGGCGGCATTCTCTACTGACAACTTTCAGAACAGGCACAGGCGCTTCAGGGCTGATTCTCAGTGCATCACCATAAACGTAAACATCGAGCAGGAAATCTCCCGCCAGCAGCACTTTTGGCGAGCCGAGGTTTTGAACAATATTTATCAGTTCGTCATACATCCCGTTAGAAATCCTTTTTCCATTATATAGTTTTTATCGTTTAATTTTTAAAAAGATTTATCCCGTTAAGAAACTTCTTTTAAATTTCATGATTTCTAACGGGATACATATTTTTCAATAGCCTTATCTACGAGAGAAATAATTTTTTCCTGTCCATCGATAAACTCAAGTTCTATCATCAGGGCGGCAAACGGTATTTCAAATTTGTCGATACACAAAAGAGCAGTTTTCATCCAGTCCTTGTGCGTTGTCAGGACAAGCTGAGCCTGTTTATATTTGGCATCTTCATAAATAGCCGCGATATCAGATTCAGTATATTTATGGTGGTCATTATATACTTTTGTGCCGACAATGTTAAGAGCCATATCTGAGAGGGTCTGAAAAAAGGCGTCCGGGTTTCCGATGCCGCAAAACGCGTAAATTTTCCTGCCGGCAAGCTTATTTAGAGGTATTCGCTTGTCTTTTATCAGTTTTATGCCCATCGGTTTATGAACCGCTGCGGCAAAGACAATATCAGGGTTAATCTTTGATATTCTTTCCTTGATTTCGCTTATTTTTTCCCCCTCTCTTGCTTCGCCCGCCGCCCCGCTCTTGCCGCTGCGACTCACGTCGCAAGACGTGGCAGCAGGTCGCCCCACCGTTTTGCTTCGCAAATCGAAGCAGTGGGGCGGGGGCTGGCAAGAAGCAGAGGGGGTCTGATTGATTCGTGTTATCACAACCGCATCGGCCCTTTTCAGCGAGCCGAGAGGTTCTCTCAGCAGGCCCGCGGGCAGAAGTTTTTCATAACCGAAAGGCTCGGTCGCGTCGATGGCGACGATATTGACATCTCTGGCCAGTTTCCTGTGCTGAAAGCCGTCGTCCATAATCAAAAGTTTGGCATTGTGCTGACTTATCGCTTTTTCAGCGCCTGCTATTCTGTCAGGATTGACTATGACTTTTGCCTGCGGTGCAGCCTTTGCAAGCATTGCGGGCTCATCGGCAAAAGCGGAGTTTTTAACTCTATAGCCTCTCGTAAGCACAGCGGTTTTGATGTTTTTGGTGGCAAAGTAATTGCACAGCCAGGCGACCAGAGGCGTTTTGCCTGTTCCGCCGGTGGTGATGTTTCCGATACTTATCACGGCGGCAGGGACCTTTACAGTTTTCAGGATTGATTTGTTATAGAGAATGTTCCGTAAAGCGACCGCGAAGCGATAAAAAAGAGAAACTGCAAACAAAACCCAGCTCAATAACCTATAGCCTAAAGGCTGGTTTTTTGACGTAACCAATTTTCTCCAGAAAATGGTCTTCAATCTTAAATCTTCAATCTTAAATCTTAATTTTTTTTATGATGGCGTCGGCCATCTGGCTCGTTCCGACAGCGGTTGGGTCGTTCCTGTCGGCTTTCATATCATAAGTTACATCTTTGCCCTGTGCTATTATGGCAGCGACGGCGTTTTCGAGTTTTTTGGCTTCAGCCATTTTACCCAGATGCTGCAGCAGCAAAACGCCGGATAGAATTAAAGCGCACGGATTGACTTTGTTCTGGCCCGTGTATTTCGGCGCGCTGCCGTGCGTTGCTTCGAAGATTGCGCCTTTATCGCCGATATTTGCTCCCGGCGCAACGCCCAGTCCGCCGACAAGGCCGGCGCAAAGGTCGCTGAGAATATCGCCGTAAAGATTCGGCAGAACAAGCACATCATAAAGCTCTGGTTTTTGGATAAGCTGCATACACATATTGTCAACAATACGGTCCTCAAATTCGATATCGGAATAATTTTTCGCGATTTCTCTGCTTGTCTCAAGCCACAGACCATCGGTATATTTCATAATGTTTGCTTTGTGGACGGATGTAACTTTTTTTCTGCCGTATTTTCTTGCGTATTCGAAAGCGAATCGGACTATTTTTTCGGTTGCCTTTACCGAAATGGGTTTAATGCTTATCCCGGAATCGTTGCCGATTTTTCTTTTGCTGTGCTTGTTAATCCAGTTAATAAGCTCTGTTGTATCGTCTTTTCCTTTTTCAAATTCGATACCTGCGTAGAGGTCTTCGGTATTTTCGCGGACGATGACAAGGTCAATGTCGCTATATCTGCTTCTGACACCTTTGTAGCTTTTGCACGGCCGCAGACAGGCGTAAAGTTCCAGTTCCTGACGCAGAAAAACGTTTATACTTCTAAAACCCGTGCCGACCGGCGTGGTTATTGGGGCTTTTAAGCCGACGCCGTTTTTCTTTATAGAGTCGATAGTTGCCTGCGGCAGCGGGTTGCCGGTTTTGGCCATAACGTCAACGCCGGCCTCGGCCAGTTCCCATTCGATGCCGGGGTTGGTTGCGTCAACACATCTTCTGGCCGCATCAGCAATCTCCGGCCCTATACCATCGCCGGTAATTAAAGTAACTGTAATCATTTAACAAATCTCCGGAATTAAATTAGAAAAGCAATATGCTAAGACAAATGAGAGGTGTTGTCAATAAAGACTTTAGGTGCGATCTACCATAGGGTGCATCTGTAGTTTGTAGGTAGATTTTTTAGGCTGCCAAGGGTTTTTTCTGCCATAATTGTTCCCATCTATCATTCAGCCAAGTAACCCGCAAAGCTAATGTTGCTGAGGAACCTGTTCTGCTCCATGTCATGCCGGATTGTTTTAGTCGTTTGCCAACCACATTTTTGCATGCCCCTTCGACCGCACCTGAGCCTATATCGCAACCTTTTTCACGAAACAGATCGTAACGCATTTGTTCTTCATTAGTCGAAATATACCGAATCAACGTATCAATTGCCTCTCTTTTGACAGCCCGATATTGCTTACGCTGCTCTTTCAGATTATCAAGCAGCTTTTTCGTCCAGCCATCCCATAACAAATCCAAATGTTTTTTAACCCACTCTTCAGTTGCCTTTGTGCCTTCGCCGAGTGGAGTGGGCGTTATTGCCGTAACGTCGATGTACTTTGCTCTTTGAGAGGTGCCGAGCCCCGTTAGAGACAGACCGTCGCTGGCGGTCATCAGGCAACTTTGTTGCCTTGTCTCTAACAGGGCTCGGCGGCAAGGTCAGCGATGGATTTTGCGTTCAGTTCGGCGGATTCGGCAATCTGCCAGTCTTTCATCTTTCTGGGGTCAAATTTCATCCCGCACCTTCTTTTTTATTCATCCCTGCACCTGATTGAATATTTAGAAGGTGTGGGATTTATCATATACCCTTAAATTGGCAAATAAGGGGGGTTGAATTATGGGTTTTCCGCAATTTTAGTCCAAAAACAGGCAAATAGCGGTAAAAACAGGTATGTTTTGAGTTAATTTGCTATTTTGGAGGTATAAATTCGGTTTTTTTATCAGGTTATCAGCCCTGAATAATGGCGTCGATATTGACATTATCCTTGAGCAGTTCATAGGTTCTGGCA
>JAHJUV010000038.1 GCA_018828825.1 Planctomycetota bacterium
AAAATTGAGAGGTTGGCGGAGTTGGTGGGGGTTGTTGAACGAATAAATCAAAAATAACAGGGTTCTGTATGAGGCCAATAGGGACACAAAAACAGCTCGAGGAACGCAGAAAACAAGCAATTGAATTATTAATAATAAAGAGATGCGGAGTCCGTGAGACAGCCAGGAGAGTTTATGCATCGCCCAGTTCAGTGATTCGATGGAGAAACGCTTATCAACAATATGGTCAAAAAGCTTTGGAAAGTAAAACGCCGCCATCCCGGCCGTGCCGACTGACACAAAAACAGCTTCAAAAACTTCAAGTAGTACTCTTGAAAAAAATAAACGCTGATAATAATAAAACACTATTTCGGTCATTACGGGAAATAGCACAGATAATACGAAAACGTTTCGGGATCCGGTATCAGCCATCAAGTATCTGGTATATTCTTTCGCGATTGGGATGGCGCCACAAAAAGGCAAAAGGTAAAGCTTACTGGTTTTTCAATAACTATCCGTCTTCGCCAACCCTCCGCCGCACTGCGTGCTATGTAGGGCAGGGGCTACGAGCGGACAAGCAGGAACGCGCATAATTTTAAACATGGGGGTTTTTGGTGGCGGGATTTTTGTTTTGGCCCTAAAAACCAATAAAAAAGGCCGATTTTTCAATCGACCCTTGGAAACTTGCCAGAAAATCAAAGTGTTTTTTAAACACCGCCAACGATTATCCAACGGTCGGGATGCACTTCATCATCGCCGGATCTTGTAAATGGGCCATAAGGTTCCCAAGCTGTCTTGTTCCCATTGGTATCGGCAACTTCCAATTTACATGGAACTTTAAAGGCATGTTGGCCATGCTGAGGAGATGGCATCGGGGCGCCAATTGAAATTATCGCGGTAACATTAAGCTTGCCTTCAAAAAGTTCTCTCATTTTTTCTTCAGATATGCCGGAGTATATCTGCCCTGCTTTTTTGTAGTCCTTGTCAATCATCGCCTGGAAAAACTGGCGAACCGTTTCTGCCGCTGCCTCTTTTTCGGTCATACCCCCCTGCGGAATGCCGATGAGTTGTTCAAGCTGATTGACTGCTTCTATATCTTTTGGAACTTCATCTTTAAGAGAAAACATCTTTTCGTCTATAGGGACGTTGTAGTCATAAAATTTCGTTGTAGAAATTAATGTATCCTGACCGTTTTCGATACTGTAAAATTCGATGTGCGTAATTAAATCTGTTTCCTGGTTTATGTAGTAAATTTCCTTTTTGGCTTTGGATTTATAGGTCGCAATGATTGTGGCAGGTTCCTGTTTATTTTGAGGTTTTGATGTATTGACATCAACAACACCTGCTTTTTGTTCCTCAAGAAGCTTCTTCATCACTAATTTGGGCTGGCACTGTTCCAGAATACTTTGCATCCATTCCTCGGCTCGTTTGAATTTGCCAATACGAAAACCTCGTTTGGTTTTAAACCAGATCTCTGTTCTTTCTGGTGTCCAGGTAATGAGTTTTACACCGTCCTCGGTTACGGGCAGGTAATATCTTGCCTTTGCGACACGGCCTTGTTCATCCGACTTTATCCAGAACTCGTTGGGCAATTCTTGATGTGCAATAAATTGTTTTACGTGCAAATAGCGGACATCGTTATTGTCGGTAATTACCTGCTCAATTCCAAAGGCGGTCGGGGCTGATTCATTAAAAATACTCACACTTAAAACCGCTGTAATGACTACCACCGCCACAATTGCAAATTTTGTTGGTTTACTTTCCATAATCATTCTCCTTGAAAATTTATTCTATTTTTAACTCCTTCGGTTTAGAGATATTTTACCACTGTTTTACTTGTTTTGTGCTATAGAAAAATCCTTTAAAAAGATAAAACTAAAAGCCTCCGTCAACAATCCACCGATTCGCAGAATTGTCGTTTCGAACCGCCAGATTCCATTCTTTAACTCGACTCAATTGACGACACTTCACGAAGTAAGCGGAATGCTCCTCCGACCAGAAAGCTTTTCCTACCTCCATAGTTGGGAGTTGTTTTTGAACATCTACATGCTTTGCCGCCATTTCGAATTCACCCTTTATGGGCCCTACATAAGAGTCTGGCGCAAACTTTCGCATCTCGCTCCAGTCTAACTTTGAAAAGGCCTCGAAGTATGCTCTGGCAACCTCTTCCGGCGACATTTTGGCGTAAGTATTATTATCAGCCAGTACCTCTGGCTCGTTTGACCATGTTACTTCCTCTGCGAGTTGCAGTTTAGAATCGTACATTCCCGTTATAACGAATCGTCCCGCGGAATTTGCGTTGGACAGCCGCACATTGATTTCCTTTGGTCGAAGTTTAATGTTATAAGGTATAATCCAACCCGGGTAATTTCCGGCCCTGAATGGTTCGCCGATGCTGATAATCTCCAATCCGCCATAATTCTCTTTTATCTGCTCGTCAATGTCAGAAACCGACCAGAACTTCAAAAATTCGCCCCAGTTCTCATCTGCGCAGGCTTGGAAAAAGACCTGTGCAACTTCTTTCGGGGACATTTTTTGATATTTTTCATTGTCCGGCAGCACCTGCGGCTCGCCATACCAAATCATATTTTCCGGTAAATCCAATATGAATACACTATCGTCAATCTCTTTATTGTATTCTATATCAGTTACTTCAAAAATCAGCACATTATTACCGTCAGAATGAACATATACCTGAAAACCTTCCAGTAATTTTGTCCGGGTATCAAACTGATACACTTTGAGGTGGTCCGACTCAGAGATGAATGCATTCCTTAAATAGTCATCTTTGGCAGTATTTGTTTTTACATCAACCTTAAGTATAAGTTTATCCTTTCCCTCTATCTCCTGACGACTAACCTGGCGGCTAGGATCGTTCTTTGAGATTTGCAGCTCACTGTCTAATAAATCCTGTACATTTAGCAAAAGACCCTGCCAGGAATCGAAACAGCCCAAAGGCCAGGGCTCTTCCTCTATGACACCATGATTCGGACGAATGAGCATAAGCGTGCTTTTACCGTCCATAAGAAGTACACGACCTGGTTTTTCCACTCGCCATTGCAATAGGCCATTAGGCTCTGTGCGTTTCCACATTTCAATCGGCACAAAATCAAGCTCCAAGCCAATAAATGAAAAATTATCGCCAGGCAAAGTTCGCATACGCGCTTTCATATGTACCGACCACACATCCGATACCGCTTTAATCGCATCCTGCAATATCTGTGTCGCCGATGCCGCTGGAATAGACCTATTAAAAATATTTACACCTAAAACAACCGCAATGATTATCACGGCCGCGGCTGCTAATTTTGTTATTTTGCTTTTCATAATTATTCTCCATACACTCGGCTGTAAATCGGCCAGCGTGTTTGTTTTAGATTTCTCAAACGCCGCCAAAGCATCACCGAGAACTTTTTTGTCCATCCCAGGCGAAACGACAGTGGATGATTGCTTTGCTTTAAAAAATTCTTTAATCAATTTTTCTATTCTTTCTGCAGTACTCATTTTATACCTCACCATCCAAAATCGACCGCAGTTTATCTATCCCATACCGATATTGACTTTGAATCGTATTAACCGAAACACTCTGTGACTCGGCTATTTCCTTAAACGTTAATTCGCTTTGGAAATGCAGGATTATCACCTCCTGCTGCTCATAAGGCAGTTGTATCAAGGCAGAGTTGATTTTCCGAATGCGCTCATTTGATATCGCCAATCTTTCCGGCTGATTCGAAGACGGCCCTACGATTTCCATATCTTCAACATCTAATGCCGATTTAATTTTATCCCTGCCCAAATTCCGTACACGATTTGCAATAGAAGTTAACAGATAGCTTCTCAGACTGTTTCTTAACTGAAGCCGGCCGGCTGATTGTGCAAACGAAACAAAACAATCATGTACAATATCTTCTGAGATAGTTTTATTATTTGAAAGAGCAACAGCCAGTGCCAGCATATTATTTTTGTACTTCTTGTAGATGCTGCAAAGGGCCTCGCTCCTGCCCTGCTTAAGTTTCCAGAGTAGCCATTTGTCTTCAAACATAGGTTTTTACCTTTTGGTTTCGAAACTGACGACCGTCATTAATAAGACACATAATCAGTCTTTTTAGTCTAAAGGAAATTATATTTTATCTAAAACCAATAAAAAAGGCCGATTTAGAAAAAATCGGCTTTTTTTGAAATTTTACGAATAATAAACCAAACCCCCTTTAGTCTGAACTTACGCCGAGCATTTGCGCGATATTGTCGAACTCGTCAAGCGAATAAAATTCGATTATTATTCTGCCGCGCTGGCCGTTCTTGCGGGCCTGGATACTTACCTTTGTGCCGAGCCTGCTGCGGATTTTTTCTTCAAGGTCTTTTATGTGCGCAGGTTTTTCAATTATCTGTTTTTGTTTTTTCTCATCGCCTGCCGTCAGGGCAAGTCGTACAAGTCGTTCAACTTCGCGAACACTGAGCCGCCCTGCCAACGCACGATTGGCAAGTCTCTTTCTTAAATCATCTGTCGGCAAAGCAAGGAGCGCCCTTGCGTGTCCCATATCCAAAGAACCCTCAACAAGCATCTGCTTTACTTCGGAAGGAAGATTGAGCAGACGAATATAATTTGCAACAACCGAACGGTCCTGTCCGAGTTTCTGTGCGGCCTGTTCCTGGGTCAGATTGAAAGTCTTCATAAAACTCTGATATGCCCTTGCCTTTTCAACCGGATTCAAATCGGCACGATGAATATTTTCAACCAGCGCAAGGGCCAGCATCTCAGAATCTGTCGTCGTTCTTACCATCGCCGGAATCTTCTGGAGTCCCGCTATTCCAGCGGCCCTAAATCGCCTTTCTCCAGCCACAATCTCGTATTTATCCCCCTTCTGCCTTACTATTATTGGCTGGATTATGCCGTTTTCCCTGATAGAGCTTGCAAGGTCGTGAAGCTGCTGGTCGTTCCAGGTCTGCCTTGGCTGATAGGGATTCGGCGCAATATCGTCAAGGCTCAATTCCGCAATGCTTTTTTGCAAGTCCTTATCTGGTATATAGTTAGGAACTTCCGGTGACATAGAAGCATCCATATTTTCCTGTACCGTGTTTATTATAGGACCTAAAAGTGATTCAAGCCCCCTGCCGAGATGTTTTGGTTTTTCTTTATTTTTTGGTGTCATATTCGCTCCTTCTTTCAATGGCACAATGTTTTTGTGATAGTAACTGCTTGGAACTTTTTAGCAGATATCCGACTGCTTTTCCATAAAAAACTTGATAATTCCTTCATTTAGAGCAGATTGTTCCACGTGAAACACTGATAACGGGAATTTTTTAGTCTCCGGCAGGGGGTTCTACCGAATATGCCCAGGAAACAAGTTGAATGTTCCACGTGGAACTTTGGCCAGAATTCCCCCCTGCCCAAACTCCGTTTAAACAAGCCAAACAAAAAATGAATAAAAAAAGTAACTGTAATTCTGTGAATTTTTGAATCTCAAAATTTCTTAATCTGCTCTATGGTCAATTTCTGATTTTAATATTTAATTCCTTGTTTTTGATTTTGTTATCTTTACAACAAACACACTTGGTTTTTTCCTGGCAGGGGGATTTGCAAAAAATCATTAGACCGCAGGTAGATGTTCTGTTAAACTTCTCGGCGTATTACTTCTTTTTTATAATGGAGTTTATATGATTACCGCACTTGAACAATATGACCCGCAAATGTACGAACTGCTGCGTCAGGAAGGCACCAGACAAAGTGCCTGCATCCGCTTGATTCCGTCGGAAAACTATGTTTCTAAAGCAGTTATGGCAGCTACGGGAAGCTGTATGACCAACAAATACGCCGAGGGTTATCCCGGCAAACGATATTATGAAGGCCAGCAGATAACCGACCTTGTCGAGTCTCTCGCTATCGAAAGGGCGAAGAAACTTTTCAAAGCAGACCACGTAAATGTTCAGTCTCACTCCGGCGCCGTTGCCAATCTTGCCGCGTACAGCGCGCTCGCCGCTGTGGGTGATACGATTATGGGCCTTGCTCTTCCGCACGGCGGGCATTTGAGTCACGGCTGGAAAGTAAGTTTCACCAGTAAAGTTTTTAATTCGGTAAGTTATGAAGTTGACCCCGAAACAGGGCAGTTCGATTTCAATAAAATTGAAGAGCTTGCAAAAAAACACAAACCGAAAATTATTATCACCGGCGCAAGCGCTTATCCGCGAAAAATAGATTTCAAAACATTCGGCGAAATTGCAAAGAGCGTCGGCGCCTATCATCTAAGCGACATCGCTCACATAAGCGGTCTCGTAGTGGCGGGGCTTCATCAAAGTCCTGTGCCGTACGCCGATGTAGTTTCAACAACAACGCACAAAACTCTGCGAGGCCCGCGAGGCGGAATGCTGCTGTGCACCGAGGCACTTGCAAAAGCAATTGACAAGGCGGTATTTCCCGGACTGCAGGGCGGCCCGCATATGCATACAATAAGCGCTCTTGCTGTCGCGCTCAAGGAAGCCGACTCGTCTGAATTTGTCGCTTACGCAAAACAGGTTATCAAAAACGCCAAGGTTCTTTCTGAAACTCTTATGGAAAAAGGTTTCAAACTTTTCAGCGGCGGCACCGACAATCATCTTATTCTTATCGACCTTCGCAACAAAGAAATCCCCGGCAAGAAACTTTCCAAGGCTCTCGACAGGGCAAGGATTGTAACAAATTATAATACCATCCCCGGCGACCCTGCAAAGCCGTTTAACCCCAACGGCCTGCGTATAGGCACTCCTGCGGTAACAACGAGAGGTATGAAAGAAGAGCAGATGAAAGTTATCGCTTCTTTAATAAGCAAGGTTGCTGAAAATCTTGATAACGAAGATATTATCGCACAGGCCGGAAAAGAGGCTTTGCTTTTATGCTCGGAATTCCCTGTGCCGGAACATTTTATAATACCAGCGAAAAAATTTCCATTTATATAAAAGATGAAAAAGGATTTTGAAAATATGTTCAAAGAACTGTTTGAAAAACAGGCTGAGTTGAATAAACGAACCGGCTTTGACGCCAAGGCGCTGCGTGAAAACTTCGACAATGCAGCGGCAGGGCAGTGGCTTAACAATTATATCGCCGCGATGAGCAACGAACTGGAAGAGTTGCGGGACTGCACCTACTGGAAACATTGGTGCAAGGAGGCAAAGCAGGGCAGGAGATATGAACTGAATGATTTGCAAAACGCCCGCGTTGAAGTGATTGATATGCTGTTTTTCTGGCTCAGCCTGGCACAATGCGTCGGTCTTGACGCTGAGGACGCCTATAATCTTTATGTGCAAAAACTCAAAGTCAATCATTCTCGTCAGGACAATGGATATTCAATGTCGAAAAAAACAGAGGACGATAACAAAAATATTGCCCTTTAGGCATTAGCTGATGGAACGGTAAAATGAGCATTGGCAAACTTAAAACCGCCTGTCTCGGCATCGGCACCAGGACCTCCAGTCTGCTGGACATTGCCTGTTCAACGGAACTGTATGAAATCATCTCCGTGGCCGACAGCAATATCACAAACGCATCACAGGCCGCACAAAAATATAACTGCACCGCTTTTGACGATTACAGGCAGTTCATCCTGCAAAACCAGCCGGATGTGCTTATTGTTGCGGAGCCTTTGTATAAATGCGCCGACTTCGTCAGAATAGCCCTAAATAAACAATGTCATATTCTAAAACTTGTTCCCACGGCGCCGAATTTCGAACAGGCTGCCGAGCTCATAAGTCTTGCTGAGAAAAATAACGTAAAATACGTTACTGCAATACCGTCACGATTCGCCCCCGGTTTTGAACGTCTCACTGATTACCTGCAAACAATAGACCGAAAGCAGTATTACTTTATCAATATCTGTGCATCTTTCGGCGGCAATTTTTTTCAACCCATCGCATCCTACGCACAAGCCGACCGGAAATTGTCCGGCGGGGGGGTTCTGCTTCACGACTGCTTCGAGATGATTAGTCTTGTCGTAGAAAATTTTTCCCTGCCCGGCCAGATTTACGCGTTGATAACAAATCAAAGCCCCGACAAAAAGGCCAAACAATATCTCGGTGAAGATACTGTTACCGCTTCGCTTGTTTTTAATGGCCTGATAGGAACTTTTCTCGCCGCAAAACAGACCGGCAGCAGCACAGCGGCACCTATAAGGATTTATGGCGCGGAAAACAATATCGTGGCAACGCCCAACAGGCTCGCTGTTTATGACAACAACGATTCTTTGATTGCGGAGCATAAATACCCGCTCAACAGCGAAAAGTGCATAACGGAAATGTTTATAGATTTCGGCAGAGCACTGCTCGAACCGGACAAATACAAGCTGCGAAGCAGCTCGCGTCTCGACCTTGCGACAATGGCGTTTATCGAAGCCGCTTATTTGAGCACAAGAACCAGTATGCCTGAATCACCTTCGCGGTTTCTTGAAATTGCCGAAAAGGAAAAATCCCCCTTTGCTTAGCCGGCGTTAATCCGCTCATTAAGCTGACTTTTTATATGCCGGGCAACCTCACGAATATCTTCATCGTCAGGCAGGAAAGATATTAGCTTATCGAGTAATCCGCGTTTTTCTATTTCTTTAAGAGTTATAGTAAAATTTATATCGAATATCCAGCCGAGCATCGCTATCACCATATCATTAAGCGATTTAATATCTTCATAACCAACCGTACGATTCTTGATAACCGCCTGAATGATATTTTTTGAATATTTATCTTTTTCTGAAAAGCCCAGCGTTGCCGTTGCCTTTTCCGGATTTTTGCGAAAATCATCGAGCCTGTCTATCATCACGTAATAAATGTCAAGCTTGTCGATGTCGCGAATCAATTTCGCAAAAAACTCTATTTCGCCCTTAAGCCCTTTCGGCAAATCTCTTTCGCCGTGAAGCCTGATTGCCGTTTCTATAATTTCCTTTTCGCAACTGTCCAGGCCGTCGAGAATTTTGTTTTCAGCAAGAACCTTCAGGCCGAGAAGGCTGTGATTTTCAGTTCCGACATCATTATATGTACGGTACTTTATAAACTGCTCGAATCTGCCGATGTCGTGCAAAAGCGATATCGTTTCAGCAATCAATCTCTGCTGCTGGTTTAAACCAAGTTTTTCAGCTATTAGCGGGGTGTCGGCGCACATTCTGCGGGTGTGGTCTTCCTTCAGTCTGATGTTATCGTTTGTCAGTTCGTCATCGCCGTAAAAGCCCGCCACGTAGCTGTAAAACCATCTCTTAAATTGTTCAAGCTGCTGTTTCGTCATTATTTCTTTCCATAATAAAGCCGTTAATTTACCGCGAAAGTGCGTCTTGTTCCATAGTTTTACTTAAAAATCTTGCACTTATATTTTATTCTATTTAAACTGTTATAAGTTTAACTTAGCAATAAGGAGATTTCAAATGCCGACAGTTAAAGATGTTATCGTCAGAAAACCCACCGAAGCCGAAAAAAAGGAATGCAGCGGCTGGCCGATTTGGACCTGCGGCGTGAGCACCTTCGACTGGGACTATACCCAGAAAGAGACCTGCCTGATTTTGGCCGGCAAAGTAACGGCAAAAGACCGCCCCGGCAGCGGAGCGGTTTCATTTGGGCCGGGTGATTTTGTTGTTTTCCCCAATGGCCTGAAGTGTACCTGGCAGGTTGCCGAAGCTGTAAAAAAACACTACAATTTCGAATAATTGTTTTTCAATCGCAATAAAATTTTTTAAAGGAGATTCATCGTGGAGATAATTTCTGGACTTATTGGGCTTGCGGCAATGGTTTTGTCTCTTGTTATTGGCTGGCGGATAATGACGGCTTTCGAATCAGTCGCAAAATCAATGTCAGATATAGCCGAAAAGCAAAAATAATCCTTTTTTCACGGACTGGCAACTGTTTGAAATAAAAAAGTCGCTTATGGCCGGGTTGGACGCGGTCACAGCACCGCTGCCCACTTGGGGCAAACCCCGCCAAAAGCGACTGCAAAAAGTATCCAATCCTAAACATCGCTAAATACACAGGATTTCTCTATAACTATCCGTCTCCAGTGCCAACTGTATGGCAGTGCGAAATAAAAAAGGCCCCCGCTCTTGCTTTCGCAAGAAAGCGCGGGGGCCTTTTGGAGCTTTTGAACGGCAGGGGGCTTATTTAACTTCGTCGTCAATCCAGCCGACAAGCTCTTTCACATCTTTCAATGTAATATCGCCCATATGTGCGATTCTGAACGTCTGGTCTTTCAGCTTGCCATAGCCGTTGCCAAAAACGGTATTGTGCTTTGCCTGAATAGCTTTAATCACATCACCAACGACCATGCCGCGAGTATTCTTAATTGCCGTCAGGGTATTTGAGGCGTATTTTTCTTCACAGAACAGGTTAAATTTTTCCTTTGCCCAACTCCTTAAAAAATCGCCCATTTCCTTATGTCTCTTCCAGACATTTTCCATACCTTCCTTAACCAGCTTGTGACACTGATAATTCAGCGCCATAATATGCGGGATAACAGGGGTGGTCGGCGTCTGGTCTTTTTCTGCACTCTTTGCAAACTGCTGGAAGTCGAAGTAATAACCCCGGCCGGTAACTTTTTTGCTCTTTTCCATTGCTCGTTTGCTCACCGCGAAAACAGCTAATCCCGGCGGAATCGCAAATGCCTTCTGGACCGATGCGAAAACAACGTCCCAGCCGAGCTTATCGAAATGCAGCGGCAGGCCGACCATCGCGCTTACCGCATCGACAAACACCAGCACATCCGGGTATTTCTTCTTCATCATCTCGCTGATTTCATAAACCGGATTTGTCAGGCCTGTGCTTGTTTCGTTATAAACGAGGGTAATCGCCGAGTATTTTCCCTCGGCAAGTTTCTTATCTATCAATTCCGGCGTTACAGGCTGGCCCCAGTCAACCCTAAGCTCTTCGACATTCCTGCCGCAGGACCTGGCGACATCAGCCCATTTGTCGCTGAACGCGCCGCACATTGTGCACAGGACTGTCTCGTTATGGTCAACGCAATTGCGGATACTTGCTTCCCAGATACCGGATGCGCTTGATGTACTTAAAAATACATTCTGTTCGGTGAACAGGATTTGTTTAAGCATGTCAACAGTTTCCTTGTGCAGTTGTGCATACTCCTTGCCTCTGTGGCCAAGAGTATATCTGCTTAACTGCTGCAATACATCGGGGAGGACATGCACGGGCCCGGGGATAAACAGCCTCGGCGGGTTCTTCCAGTCAACCATTTTTATTTCTCCAAAAATTAAAGTTTATTTATTGTCAGTCCCGAAAAAATCTTCGGGTAAAAGAACGTCGATTTCTGCGGCATTTTTTCATTCGCCGCCGCTACAGCCTTTACCTGCTCTACTTTCGTCGGGTTCATAAAAAACAGGGTCTGTTTCTCGCCCGAATCCACCTTTGCTATCGCCTCATCAACAGCTTCGCCTATATCCTTAATGTACTCGATATTGGCCTCGCCCGCAAGATGTGCGTCTGTGATGCCGAGCAGCCTTTCGAGAATCAGTTTGTGCAATACGACCACATCGAGAGATTTGGACGCCTCGCTTATATCAAGAGTTTTAAGGGCATCTTTATTCTTGAGAACGACAAAATAAAAACTTTTGCCATCGTAAATTCCAAAAGCATTTTCTCCCTGCTCAAAAGCCTTGTCGAGTCTTTTCTGCATCAGCGATTGGGCTTTTTGTTTCCCTTCTTTATATTCGAATTGGGTTACTTTAAAATTTGCCTGTAATTTTTTTATTAACTCATTAGTGTCATAATTTTCCAGATTCCCGACAAGTCTATGCGTCGGCAGAACAACCAGTCCCTCGTTATACATATTTACAAAGGTTATCATCAGCCATTGTGCAGCCGGATTCTTTGTCAGGTTATAATAATTCAGCGCCGTTTCATAACGATGATGACCGTCGGCAATCAAACCTTCTTTTTGAGCCATCATTTTTACAATCGCTTCTTTGTCCTGGGGCGAATCTATCGGAAATAATTTATGTGCAACGCCGTCATCATCGACAAATTCGATAAGGCTTTTTTTGCTCTCCGCGTTTTCGATAATCTTATCCGCGATCAGTTGCGAGTCGTCATAGAGCATAAATATCTGTTCGAATTGAGCGGCTGTTGCCTGCGTAAGTTTCAGCCTGTCCGTTTTTGGGCCGTCCAGCGTTTTTTCATGCGGCTTGACTCCCGAACCAAATTGTGCCAGTTTCGCCAGTGCGGTAAAGCCGCTGCGCTTATTTTTTTTGCCGGCGATTTCAAACTCCTGAACATAAGCGTAAATTGTTTCCTTATCATCCTGTTTCAGGACATTTTTATTGAGCCATTCTTTGAGATGTTCTGCTGCGCGGGTATATTGATTATTTTTATCGTTATCGGTCGGCTCTTTTTTGCCCAGGATGACCCTGATGATATTGTATTGACTCTGCTCGTAGAGTTTTTTTTGCTGAACAGAATTTATAACATCGTATGGCGGAGCAATACACTTGCCCGTGTTGCCGGCCACGTCAGAGTTGAACCTGTATGCCTTAAATCCCTTTACTTCCATAATTCGCTTGTCCTTGAAACATTGCTTGCTTAATTCGCACAAAACAAGGGCAAAGTTTACCATACTCCGGTTAATAATTCAATAGGCGAATAATAAAATCATAAAGAAAAACAGTATTTTAACCGGTTGGGTATAATAACTGCTAAAGATATGTTACTTTTGGAACAATATTTTGGTGAAGAAGCCAGGAACTTCAAATTGTAACCGGACGCCCCAAATATTCACAAAAATAGTCTCGCCTGTAATAAAACTAACTTTGCTATCTTCAAATCAGTTTTTAACTTAAAAACACTCGGGCGATTTAAGTGTAGTAATAATGCGATTTAATGATTGACATATCCTGCTTAAAGGAACAATATGAGTAAACTATATTTGAATAAAGAAACTATTTTTTAAGGAGAATGTGAAATGTTGAGAAAAATTCTGATAACTCTCGTTGTCATTGGTATGGCTGTCACTTTCGGCTGCAAGAAAAAAGAAGCACCGCCAGCCGCACCGGAAGCAAGCTCCGCCCCACAGGCACAAACGGACGCCAACGCACAATAATTTGCAAAGGCAAATAAAAAGGGCAGGTATAAATCCGCCTCAGGCGGACAAGTCTGCCCTTTTGTTTTTCATTTAGCACAATCAATAATTGTTTAAATAGTTAAACATTTCTGTTATAATCCTGCCCTGTTTTTAACATCAAAAATCGGTTTTTTGGGTTCAAATTAAAAATGGCATTGCCAGTTGTCGCAATAATCGGTCGTCCAAACGTGGGCAAAAGCTCGCTTTTCAACGCCATAGCAGGCGAAATGATAAGCATTGTCGAGCCGACTGCCGGCGTTACGAGAGACCGCCTAAGCGCGATAATCGAATATAACGAGCGGTATTTTGAGCTTATCGATACCGGCGGTTATGGAATCGTCGATTCCGACCAGCTCAAAGAGCATATCGAAAGCCAGATTCAGCAGGCCATAAATCTGGCCGACCTTGTCGTCTTCGTGGTCGATATTCGCGACGGCCTTGCGCCGCTTGACGAGCAGATTGCTCAGTTTTTGAGAAAAAACGATTTAGATGTTCTACTTGTTGCGAACAAAGCCGATGAGGCAAAGATGTTTCCCGCCGCTGCCGATTTCGGAAAACTGGGTTTCGGAAACGCATTCTGTGTCTCGGCGGCGAATAGTCTCAACCAGAAAATCCTCGTCGAAAAAATAACCGAACTGCTCAAGGATGAGGTCTCCGACAAACCAAAAGATGTTGAAATGCATCTTGCTATAGTCGGCAAACGCAACGCCGGCAAAAGCACTTTCACAAATGCCATTGTCGGAGCCGATCGTGTTATCGTCAGCGAAATCCCCGGCACGACCCGCGATGCGGTGGATGTCCGATTCGAGAAAGACGGCAAAACTTTTATTGTTATTGATACCGCCGGCGTAAGAAAAAAAAGCAGTCTTGCCAACAGTATAGAATTTTACAGCTACGTAAGGGCAGCTAAATCCGTCAAAAGGGCGGATATCGTTCTGTTTTTAATAGACGCAACAGAACCAATATCGCAGGTTGACAAAAAACTCGGCGCATTGATAGCCGAAGAATACAAGGCCTGCATCCTCGTCGTAAATAAATGGGACCTGGCTAAAAACAATGCCTCCAGCGACGACTATGCCGAGTATCTTACGAAGATTTTGCCGCGATTGAGCTACGCACCGATTGCTTTTACGACCGCTACCGAAAGCAAAAACATCCAGGCGGTGCTCGACCTTGCCCGCGAACTTTACAAACAGGCCGTGACGAAAATTCCAACACCGCGGCTCAATGACGCGATTGGAAAGATAAGCGCCGAACGTCTCGGCGGAAAAACAAAATCCGCACGCTTCCCGAAAATATATTACGCAACGCAGGTTTCGATAAAACCGGTTACGCTAATCTTGTTTGTCAACAAAATCGAACTTTTCGATGAAAATTACAGGCGGTTCCTCATCGGCAGGCTCCGTGACAATCTTGGTTTTGCCGAAGTGCCGATAAGACTGCTCGTCCGCCCCAGAAGAAGAGACTCTGGAAGAATTTGAAAAATGCAGACTTTATTATTGATGGTTTTATGTTTCGCCGCCTATATCATAGCCTATTACACATACGGTAAATATCTCGCCCGCAAAATTTTCAAGCTCGACCCAGACAGGCTGCCCCCTTCAAAACAACTGCACGACGGCATTGATTACGTACCGTCGAGAAAAATCGTTATTTTTGGCCATCATTTTACATCGATTGCCGGTACAGGCCCGATTGTCGGTCCGGCTATCGGGGTCATCTGGGGCTGGCTGCCTGCGATTCTATGGGTAACCATCGGTTGTATTTTTATGGGCGCCGTGCATGATTTAGGCACATTGGTCGTATCGCTTCGAAATGATGGTAAAAGCATTGCCGATGTCGCGGATAAATACATAAACCGCAGGGTAAGGTTTATTTTCTTTGCAATAGTATTTCTTGTCCTGCTGATAGTCATCGCAATCTTTGGCGTCGTTATCGCCATAGTTTTCGCGAAATTCCCGTCATCGGTTCTGGCCGTCTGGCTCCAGATTCCAATTGCTATCGCGCTGGGCTGGGCGGTTTACAAAAAAAACATTAACATCCCGCTCGCAACTGTACTGGCTGTGCTTGCAATGTACGCTACAATCTGGCTCGGGAGTATATTTAAATTCACAATGCCTGTTATCGGCACGATGCCGCCGACCGGTTCGTGGACGCTTATTCTGCTGATTTACGCATTTATTGCCTCAACGCTTCCGGTAACAACACTGCTTCAGCCTCGTGATTATATAAACGCCTGGCAGCTTTTCATTATGATGATTCTATTAGCAGTATCGGTCGCGGTCGTATCATTCACCAAAGGTCTGCCGCTCGTAGCGCCGGCTTTTAATCCTTCACCCGCCGGTGCTCCGCCGATGATGCCTTTCTTATTCATTACTATCGTCTGTGGCGCGATAAGCGGCTTTCACGCCCTTGTCTCAAGCGGAACGAGTCCGAAACAAATTGAAAAAGAAACCGACGCCCTTTTTGTAGGCTTCGGCTCAATGCTCACCGAAGGCGCTTTAGCCGTCCTGATTATCATCTGCGTCGCGGCGGGAATAGGCCTGGCTTACAAAACTTCTGCCGGTAATATCCTCACCGGTACAGCCGCCTGGCAGCAGCATTATGCTTCATGGTCCGGCGCCCAGGGACTCGATACAAAGATTACCGCCGTCGTTTTCGGCGCCGCAAATATCATGGACTCTATCGGGATACCAAACTCTGTCGGCTTTGCCCTTATGGGAGTCTTTATCGCTTCTTTCGCCGGCACAACGCTCGACACTGCTGCTCGTCTTCAGCGATATATCGTCAGCGAATTGGCCCTTAGCTTAAAACTCCCGAAGTTTACAAATAGATACACCGCTACCACATTCGCCGTTGTTACCGCGGCAATTCTTGCATTTGCCACAGGCGCCAACGGTCAGGGCGCAATGATTCTTTGGCCTTTGTTTGGCGCTGTAAATCAGCTCCTTGCGGCCCTTGCGCTATTGGTGGTAACAATATATCTTAAACGAAAAGGCGGAATAAAATACCTCATCACGCTTTTGCCGTGTCTTGTTATGCTCGTCATAACAATCTGGGCGATGGTTTGTAACCTCAAAGATTTCGCCTCCACCTCAAAACATTTACTTTTGGTAATAGGTTCTATTGTTTTGGTTCTGGCGGCCTGGATGGTAATCGAAACGGCAATTATCCTGCTCGCCTCGTCCGGCAAAAAAACATACCTCTAATCAGGATGTGCTGAAAAAGTGAGTTTGACCCGTACTTGATTGAAAATCTATTCCGCCATCGGCGGCTGATTTGGATCCGCTGCTGTCGCTGGAACAAGTTTGAATTTCGCCTCGGCCGGGTCGCCCTTGAGCCGAATTTTGTCCTCGCGAATATACTGCGTGGGAAAATTATAAACTATCTGCCGGGTTACTTCCGGCTTGCCCACATCATCGTCCTGAAGCTCAAGCAATACTTCAAATTGTTTTTGTTCGTACGCGTCTTTCGCTTCCGGTGTCGCAAGTATTGGAATACTGCCGACCTCCGGCCGCTTGATAAACTCAACGCTGTACCTGCCGAGAAGGTTTGCGCTGAATACAAATCCGAGCGTACCGCGAAGCGTATATTGTTTCATATCCTCGCCGGTTATCGGCAGCTCAACCTTGACAGGCGTATCGGCATATCTTACTTCGCCTTTGGCAAGCTCGATATAGGGCTTCTTGTCAATCACACCGCCGCGGGCCTGTTTCTTTTCGGCCATTGAAACCAGTTTGACTTTTGCTTCTGTCATCTGCTCCGGCGCGAGAATCGTAATAATATTCGGCGTTATCCTCGCCCCGGGTATTTCCGTATCTGCTTCATCCACACATTTAATCGGCAGTGTCTTTTCCTTAAGCTCTACTACTTTTATTTTCTGCAGCTTGTCGGGCTTTGCCGCCTTTACCGCAAGACCATAATTGTGCATCTTTTCGCTTTCAGCGAGAAATCTCCGCACATCCGGCAGGGTGTATTCGCCTTCAGCGGCCATATTTTGTTTCTCGGCGTCGAACGCAACTTCGAGTTTCTCCTTGCCGGCCTCCATTTTACTGATAAGCTCTCCGATTTTCCTCGCCGGCCCTTTGAAATCAGCCTTGATTTGTACTTCAGATTTGCCTTCGATAGTTACCCACAACCGCGGATTGGCTTTGCTGACCGTCACGGTTACAGTCTGGTCGGCCAGGTCTTTGTCGAGACTCAAATCCGCCCAGACCCATATCAGACAGGTTATAAATATTACAAGTATTGCTTTTTTCGCTTTCGCAAACATTTGCTTATGCCCCATGACTTATATGGTCGGGTTCTTTCCTGTCTTCTATGTCTTTATGCGGCTTTGGCTGCATCGGTTCGGCATCGATAATTATGCTTGTCAGTCTTTTCCGCAGTTCTTCTTCGGTTATATGTCTGTCGAGTCGTCCGTCTTCGGCTATGCTTACGGTTCCCGTCTCTTCGCTGACCACAATGGCTACCGCATCGCTGCCGGTAGTTATGCCCATTGCGGCTCTGTGTCGTGAGCCGAGTGCGCCTCCTGCAAAACTACTTTCCGCCAGCGGAAGCTGTACTCTCGCTGCTACAATCCTGTCTCCATGTATCACCACCGCAAGGTCGTGCAGTGCAGTGCCGGGATAAAATATCGTTTTAAGCAGCGCCGATTTGACCTTGGAATCTATTTTTATCCCCATTTCGGTAAATTCGCCCAGCGCCACCCGTCTTTCGAGAACAATAATCGCCCCGACTCTTTTCTCAGCAAGGGCATTGACCGCGCTTATGATTTCCTCAACCGTTTGTGCAAGTTGATGATGCGATGAGCCGCCGAAGCTGCCTGCCTGGCCTATCCTTATAAGCATTCTCCTTATCTCAGGCTGGAACGCCGCTACTGCTATAATCAAAACCAGTATAAGGAAAAAACCGTATAGATACTGAAGCCTTGCAAAATCGAATCGTGCAATCACCAGTTTAAGAATCATCGACCCTGCAAGAAGCAGAATAATTATTCCCCTAAACAATCGTTCGCCTCTTGTTCCTTCGAGAAAATTCACGGCCCAGTAGACAACAAGACCTATGAGTAGAAGTTCGATGAAAACTATCAATGGATTGTATGTTGCGATGCGGTTGAAATATTCAAGAATCGCGTTCAATTACGTTAAGCCTCAAAATCCATTTTTATCGCGTTCGGCACAGCCGTCCATGCCGTTATCTTATCTTGAAGTATATTCGCTTAATCTGCTCGGATGCTCCAGGCCAAAAATCATATCGATATCATCAACCAGCATTGAACCATTCAGCCGCATTGTGCGGGCGTTATCATCGCTCTTCTCTGCAGCAGTTTCGCCCATACCATGACAGCCGACAGCCGATATCGCTACGAGCGACAAAACTAACATAAGCAAAATAACCGGTAAAAATCTTCTCATTATCCTTCCCCAAAACAAATTTTTACTAACTTTAGTATTAAACAAAACTTATCAACAAAGAGCCGTCTTGTACACCATTATTTTAACAGATTATCCTTCAAATGTCAATTTAGGCAGACTTTGAATTAAAAATTTAATTTTATACCCCTTTACTATCCACAAATACCTTAATTTCCAGTATTTTATGCTGTTTTTACCTGACGTTGCGGTTTTCTGCTGTCAGAGGTCTTGAATTTTTCTGCTGATATGATACCCTCTTTAAATATGAAATTTTCTGAAAAGACGACAGTTCAGTCCTATACGATAACCGTCATTCCGCGGTACTGCGAGACCGATCAGGCCGGCGTTGTCCATCACGGCGTCTTTCCGATTTATTTCGAGCTTGGCAGAACCGAACTTCTCCGCGCCAACGGCCTCGCTTACAAAGACCTTGAAAAAGAAGGTTTTTATATGGTCGTCGCGGAGCTGCACGTCAAATACCACAGGCCTGCGTACTACGATGAAAAATTAGAGCTTGTTACGGAATGCACAAGAGTAACCGCTGCCAAAATTGAACACAGCTATAAATTAATTCGGCCTGGAACCGGATTATTGCTTGCCGAAGGGGCGAGCATACTTGCCTGTGTGGACGAAAACGGCAAACCAAAAAGAGTGCCGGGGTTTATGTATCCGGAGTAGCAGCCACTAAGGCACCAAGACACTAAAAAATAAGGAGTTTTAATAATTAGCCACAGAGGCCACAGAGAACACAGAGGTATTTGTTTCAACGGCAAAATAGTTGCCCTGAATTTAGAAACGCCGGGCCTTACTTGCAAGTAATCCACCATAGGCGGATAAAACTTGCCGTCAGCCCGTCATTTTGAATTCCCCGCTTCGCTCTTGTTGAAACAAAAGAAAATCGTTAGTATTGCGAATAAGGGAATGGGAAAAAGAAAGAATATAGATCTCAGAATACAGTAGGCAGTAGGCAGATAAAAAAGCGTGCAGCCCCGATGAGATAGCTTGTTAAAACACATCTCACGGGGTAAACTATGACAGGCAAGAAAAAATCGAGGTAATCAAGGAATGGCAAAGAAAAAAAGATCAGTAAAAGCAAAAATACGTAAAGTGGACGGCAACTCGTTAAATCCGCAAAAGGAACTTGCGGAATTTCTTAAATCTCAATTTCCACAGGTTTTTGCCGATGGCAAAATTGACGGCGATAAACTTAAAAAAGCTCTTGGAGAAGAACTCGATACCAATAATGAACGATACGGTCTTACGTGGGCGGGGAAAAATGAATGTTTTCGCCATATTCAGGAAACTACAACAGCTACACTAAAAATCCCAGATTTGAAATCTCAAAATTCAGAGAATATTTTCATTGAAGGAGATAATTTAGAGGTTTTGAAAGTCCTGCAGAAAAATTATTACGGCAAAATAAAGATGATTTATATCGACCCGCCTTACAATACGGGCAACGACTCCTTTATTTATCCGGACAAGTTTAAAGAGGAAAAAGAAGATTATGAACAAAGGGCAGGGATAAAAGACGCTGAAGGATTATTAACAAAAGACGGCTTTTGGCGAAAAAACAGTAAAGATAGCGGCTATTTTCATTCAAACTGGCTCAGCATGATGTACCCTCGGCTCTTTCTTGCCAAAAACCTTCTTAAGGAAAATGGGCTTATTTTTGTTTCCATAGATGATAACGAAATCCATAACCTCCGCATGATAATGAACGAGATTTTCGGGGAACATAATTTTATTGAACAAATCATATGGAAAAACAAGTATGGCGCAGGTGCTAAAACAAAGGGGTTTATTAGCATTCATGAATATATTTTATGCTACAGCAAACAGCCGATTGATAATCTTGACTCGCCATTGGGAGAGAGCGAAATAAAGAAACACAATAAGAAGGACTCAAAATTCCCTATAAGAGGTGGTTATAGAACGCAGCCACTGGAGACTAAGAGTTTAGGAGACAGAGCCAATCTAATCTATCCAATTATGTATCAAGGTGAGGAAATATGGCCAGACAAACAATGGGTTTGGTCAAAAGAAAGAATGGAACAAGCAATTAAAAATGATGAGGTTGAAATTATCAAATATAAGGGCAAATGGAGTGTCAGAAGCAAGCAGTATTTAAAAGACGAAAATGGTGTTATGAGACGAGGCAAACCACTTTCTATTTTTAATGGTCCTTATACGCAAGAGGCAACTATGGATATGAGAGCCTTATTCAAAGAAGATGTGTTCCCATTCTCAAAGCCCAAGGACTTATTAAAACAAATTTTAAGTTATAGAATTGATAATAAAGATGATAAAGATGAGTTGGTTTTAGATTTTTTTGCTGGCTCATGCCCTCTTGCTCAGGCAGTTATGGAATTAAATGCCGAAGATAGAAGTAAGAAAAAATTTATCTGTGTTCAATTGGCGGAGCCTTGCGAAGAAGAGAGTGAAGCGTATAAAGCCGGTTTTAAGACGATTGCTGAGATTGGCAAGGAAAGAATACGGCGGGCGGCGAAGAAGATAAAAGAAGAGGCAAAAGGGAAACTGAATTTTGACGACGGGAAACTTGATTTGGGATTTAAGGTATTTAGGTTAGAGCAGAGCAATTTCAAACAGTGGAGAGAAAATATAAAAGAGCCTGGAGAATTTAAAAAGAATCTTTTGGAAATGGTTGATAATGTTGCAAAAGGGGCAAAGCCGGAAGATATGCTGTTTGAGATCATCCTGAAAAACAGCAGGTTCGATTTGAATGTAAAGATTGAAAAGAAAAATTTTGATGCGATTGATTACTATAATCTTGCCGATGGAATAGAAATTATCTGTCTGGCTGATAAAATTACAAAAAAACTTGTCGAAAAGATAATCCAATTAAAGCCAGAAAAGTTTACCTGTCTTGATGTAGCGTTTAAGGATAACGACCAGTTAAAGACAAATACGGCACTGCAGATGGAAGCAGAAAAGATAGAGTTTAAAGTGATATGAAACTTCAATTTGACGCAAATCAGGAATTTCAGAAAGACGCGATAAATGCAGCAGTCGATTTATTTAAAGGCCAGCCTGCGGGGGCAAGCGATTTTGCATATGCAAAGGCTACATCGGTCGGCGGGACATTTTTAAGCGTTGTTGCGAATAATCTTATTCTCGACAATGAAACGATATTAAAAAATCTTCAGGCCGTCCAAAAAAGAGATGATATTGAAGAATCAAAAAATCTGGATGGGTTCAATTTTTCTATAGAGATGGAAACCGGCACTGGCAAGACTTATGTATATCTGCGAACCATTCACGAGCTTTATAAACAATATGGTTTTAAGAAGTTTATTATCGTGGTGCCGAGTATAGCGATTAAAGAGGGTGCATTAAAAAATCTTGAAATAACTAAAGAGCATTTTGATATGCTTTATGAAAAGCCGACAATGGACTTTTATGTTTTCAGCCCGAAAAAAAGAGGGCTTGCCAGAAATTTCGCGACTACAAACACTTTGCAGATAATGGTAATGAATATAGACCAGTTCACAAGGGCAGGAAATATATTTTTTCAGCAAAGTGACTGGGGGATTCCGGCGGAGTTTATCAGTGCGACAAGGCCGATAGTTATCATCGATGAACCGCAGAATATGGAGACGGAAATCAGGAGACAGGCGATAGCAAAGTTAAATCCATTATGTACGCTGCGATATTCGGCGACACACACAGTAAAATACAATGAAATATATCGGCTTGACCCGGTAAAGGCTTATGGTTTAGGGCTTGTCAAAAGAATTGAAGTTGACGGGATAACGGAGGCTGATAGTTTTAATCAGGCATATATTGAGGTGAAAAGCATAAGGCCTCAAACGAAAAAAATAATCGCAAAGCTGCGAATAGATGTTAATACACAAGATGGGGTTGGTAAAAAAGATGTAAATGTCTCAATCGGTGACGACCTATATGATAAGTCGAACAAAAGGGATTTATATAAAGATGGTTTCATCGTAAACGAAATTGACAGGGATTCGGTAACCTTCAATAACGGTCTTGTTCTTAATAACGGTCAAAAACAGGGCGGATTAACCGATGAGATAATGAAATATCAGATTGAAAGCACAATAAGTAATCATTTCGAAAAGGAAAAACGATTAAAGGATAAGGGAATAAAGGTTTTAACACTGTTCTTTATCGACCGGGTGGCAAATTACCGTAATTATGAAAATGATAATCCAGTTAAAGGTAAAATAGCCTTATGGTTTGAAGAATTTTACGAAAAGATAAGAAAACAAAACAAATATAAAGATTTGCTGAAATATAAGACCAAACAGGTTCATAATGGGTATTTCTCACAGGACAAAAAAGGCGTTCTTAAAGATACAAGCGGAGATACGGCTGTTGATGATGATACTTATGCTTTGATAATGAAGGATAAAGAGCGGCTTCTTGATATTAACGAGCCATTGAGATTTATATTCTCACATTCAGCATTGCGCGAAGGTTGGGATAATCCAAATGTATTTCAGATATGCACGCTTAATGAAACTCAGTCAACATTAAAGAAAAGACAGGAAATAGGAAGAGGTTTAAGACTGCCTGTTAATCAGGACGGGAAAAGAGTATTTGACGAAAATATAAACGTTCTCACTGTATCGGCGAATGAATATTATGAAGATTTTGCGAAAGCCTTGCAGTCTGAGATTGAAGAAGAATGCGGCGTTAAATTCGGCGGGAGAATTAAGAATAAAAAGGAGAGGAAAGAAATAAAGCTAAAAAAGAACTTGCAGCTTGACGAAAATTTCAAACTTTTATGGGATAAAATTAAGCAGAAGACCCATTACAGTGTTGATTATAATACTAATGAATTGATAAAACTTACTGGTAAAAAAATAGGTGAAATCAAAATTACAAAGCCAAAGTTGCTGCGAAGCAAAGCAGATATTGGAATGGACAAAACCGCAGTTACGGCGGAGCTAATAACACAATCAAGCAGAGATTTCTATAGCGACATAGAAACTGTTCCAGATATTCTTTCATATATCCAGAACAAGACCAGATTAACCCGCGATACAATTTGCAGGATTTTGCTTGAGTCGGGTAAAATTGAAGATATTTTTATCAATCCGCAGCAGTTTATGGATAAAGTCTGCGAAGCAATAAATTTTGTTCTGAATGAAATGATTATTGATGGGATTAAATACGAGAAAATAGGCAATTCATACTGGGACCAGATGCTTTTTGATAATGAAGAACTTTCTGGATATGTTGATGATTTGTTTAAAGTATCCAAAAAAGAAAAAACTGTGTATGATTATATACAAATAGATAGTAATATCGAAGAGGACTTTGCCAGAGAATGCGAAAAAAGAGATGATATTAAATTTTACTTTAAATTGCCTTTCTGGTTTAAAATAGAAACTCCGCTTGGCACATATAATCCTGACTGGGCATTGGTTTATGAAGGAGACGAAAAAGTTTACTTTGTTGCCGAAACAAAAGGAACAAATAATATTGACGAACTTGCTCCGGCAGAAAAATGTAAAATCATTTGCGGAAAGCGACATTTTGAACAATTTGACGGGGTTGTGTTCAAAGCTCCGGTTAAATCATTAAAAGATGTTGTTTAGAGTTGATATGAAAGCCTTATATAAGCATAAGAGCGGGGATCCCCACAGTTTTGCCGGCGGGCAAAACTAAGCGTGGGGATTGAAGTTGGGGGAAGCAAATCTTCCGAAGTATTTTTGGGCGGCTTTGTCGTAAGCTCTTGCAGCGTCTTGTTCCTTGTCAAAATAGCCTAAATATATTCGTTTTCCATTATGGGTAATATCTGCTCGCCATAGATTTTTGTCCTTGTCGTAGGAGACGCCCTTGTATTTGGAGCTGCAGGGTCTGAGGACCTTTCTGACGTTATAGGAGTTTTGGCGGGGGGTGGCGATTCTGAGATTCGCCTTGCGGTTGTCGAGGCCGTCGTGGTTTTGATGGTCGATGAAACAGTCGGCAGGGAATCCCATAATCTGCTGGTGTATAGCGATAGTGGTTTGGCGGCCGTTTTTATAACCATAGCGTTTGGCGTAAAAGGTATCACGTTTCGGAATCGCACACCATTTGTGCCTGTTCAGTTTTTCGAAGTCCTCAACGTCCACTTTGGCATATTGGCCGCGCGTAAGGCGAATGCGTCTGAAGGTATATCCATATCGCCAGCGGCGATAGCGAAGCGCAACGGCAATGAGCCAATCCGCTAATGGCGGACGGATAATAAGCTTAAACTTAATTGGAATTACAATTTCGATGGGGACACCTGAAGAGC
>JAHJUV010000039.1 GCA_018828825.1 Planctomycetota bacterium
AGTAAAGGTTGTTTTTTGTTGTTCTACTATTACTTATCGTCATGACTTAAGCCTTTTGATTAGTCTTTTCTACAAAGCAAACCGATAACAAAAAAAGCCCTGCCTTAACCGTTTTCTGTCCCGAGAATCGGGATGGCTAAATTCTTTGTGTCTTTGTGCCTTAGTGGCTAAAAAAAAGCCCATCCTTGCGAACGGGCGGGACATCAAGACTTAAAAGAGATTTAATATTCTAATATTTTACCCTATCCCCTAAACCATTTATTTACTGCCGCTTTTGACGGTTTTAGGGTCGAGGCCCTGTTCGATAGCCGTGATTTTATCGACTCTTCGCTGGTGTCTTCCGTTGGCAAATTCCGTTGTCAGCCACACTTCGACTATTTTCCTCAATGCCTGCGAGCCTATCAAATCCCCGCTTAAGCACAAGACGTTTGCGTTGTTATGCTGTCTGCTGATGCGTGCGTTCAGCTCATCGTAGCATAGCGCCGCGCGAACGCCGTGCACCTTATTCGAAGCAATACTCATGCCAATCCCGGTGCCGCAGATGAGGATTGCCATATCGACCTCTTTCTTCGATACCGCCGATGCCGCTGCGTATGCAAGGTCAGGGTAATCGACCGGGCCTTCGATGCTCGTGCCGTAATCGATACACTCATTACCCAGTTCGGTTACAATGACCTTTATCTGCTCCTTTGCTTCGATACCTCTATGGTCGTTCGCTACCGCTACTTTCATCCCGCACCTTCTGTTTATTCCAGTTTGCGTTTCATATTGTTGATATATCCAGTGTGCAAGCTAAGTTTTTCTTGTTTCCCGACATCTTCCAAAGAATACTTAGAAGGTGCGGGATTCATTTCAACAGCTCGCTTATCCTTTTATTAACTGCTTTTTCTATTTTCCCGCCGCAGATTTTATACGTTTCAAAATCCCCGCCAATCGGGTCTTTTATATCGCCGCTATCGCTTAGCAGCATACACTTTTTCCCTGCCGTCGGGCAAAGCCGCATTATATCATTTTTATGGCCCGCTGACATCGCAAAAATATAGTCGGCCTCATCAAGCATTTCAGGCGTAATACGTCGGCTTTTATGGCCGGATATGTCAACGCCTCTGGAATCGCAAAACCTTATAGATTCAGGACTTGCGCCAATGCCGTTTATTGCCACACTACCAGCAGAGCCTGTTTTATACCCCATTTGAGCCAATTGGTCAACCTTACAGCCAAGTTTTTCGGCAATCGCCTTTCTGGCAAGCCCCTCGGCCATAGGACTTCTGCAGGTATTTCCCGTACAAACGAAAAGAATATTTATCGTGAGCATTTTGCGGATTTGTCTTTCGGAATACACACCCGCCCGCAGGATTGAAAAGCCTGCCTGCGAAATTTTTACTACCGTACTGCTCTTTTTGTGTTTGCACGTTCCGCCATCAAGAATCATATCGACAAGGCCATCAAGCTGCTGAATAGCATCCTTTGCGTTTGCTGCCGCCTCTTTGCCTGCCGTATTTGCGCTCGGCGCGACAACGGGAAAATCGCAAAGCTTCAGAAACGCCCGTGCTATATCATTTGAAGGACAGCGAATCCCGATGGTATTATCTTTATAAAGCAGTTTCGCATTTTCGCTGATGTCTTTCCTGGCGACCCCAAAGACAATCGTAAGCGGGCCCGGCCAGCCGTTTTTGACAAGTTTTTTCTCCGGCCCAGACAAGTGCGAAACGTAATCGGACAGTTTGTCACTACCTGCGATGTGCAGGGTGTATCTTTTATCGGTATCCCGTTTTTTTACTTCGTCGAGTTTGGCCAGGCTCTTTTTATCCGCCTTGCAGGCGATGCCGTAAACGGTTTCGGTGGGAAAAACTACAAGCCCGCCGGAGGCGACACATTCAGCGGCTTTTTTAAGCTTTTCTATGTCCTTTTCAGGGTCGTTTATTTTCAGGATTTGCGTTTTCATTGGGTATTCCATTGTGGTTTGGCAGCTACGATTTCTGTTATTTGTTGTTTTAAATTTTTAATTTATAACTCCTTTTCAAATAAATAGTTATGTAAATGATAAAGTTTTAGCTTGAACAAACCGATACTTGCTTTGTATAATCTAATAGAGTTCTCTGCCAGTGGCAGTAGAATCTATCAAGGCTTCCGCAGAGCCAGCCTGGCGAATCTGCGGTTTAAACGTGGTTTCATCTACCTATGGTAGAATGAATATTAGACGCCGTCCTACGGGGCGGCGTCGGTCTTTTTGTAAGCATCTCTTTCTCTTCTCAGATTTTTTACTCTCGTTTGTCCTTTAGTGCAATAAGCTGTTTTGAGTAAATAATATTTTTTCCCATTTATTTTATTCTTACGTTCAGCTAACACCACCAGATATTCTTCTCTATACCATAGAAGATGACATTTTTCCCGACCTCTTATATTTTCCCAGTGTTCGACTTCTATTTTATCTGTATTATCAATTATGGCACGTATCCAGCCAATACGCTTGCATCGTTCTAAATCCGGAATTCTTTTTTCTTCCATTTTCCCTTCCGATATACAATGCCAAAAACCAAATCCCTTGCCGTCTGTTTCTGGTATCTTTCTAACCCCGACATATCCATCTCTAAAAAATGCTTTTCGGATAACCAAATCATCACAAAATCTTTTATAAATTCGGTTCAGATAATTAGACCAATTGCCTGCGGAATTATTGAGTTCTATATAATTAGGAATCCATTCCGGGTGTTCACACATCACTTATTCCTTCAGGAGGAGTCCATCTCAATATATTAAATTTATCTTCTTTTAATAAAGTTGTTTGTTCAAGGCTATATCCAGTTAATGTCTTAATCTGTTTTATGACAGCAACTTTTGCAGCATTGCCGGAATACCCTCTGTTTAGATAAGAAATAGCGCCAATCAATAAATCGACCAATTGAACTTGTTCTATTTCATGCGATCGTACCAATCGCATATCCTGGATAATGTTTTTCGAAAAATCATACATGCTATTACAAAGCACTTCGTGCAATTTATGAATTTTTTGATTCCCCTTTGTGTCTTTTATATCGAGGTATATATAGTACTTATCGTTGGGTGAGAATATCTGCCTTAACATCACAAAATACATTTTATAGTACCAGAGATCATGACTTTGATTGAATTGTTCGTGGCGAAGTATATCTTTGTCTGGAATAAGAACACAGCGGAAATGTAAATCCGGACATTCAAAAAAGAACTTGACCAAATTAAGATAAAATTCCTGCTTATTCGGTGATACTTTTATCCACTTTATTTCTTGATATTTATTTAATCCGTGTTTTATTTTGAGTTCCCGAATTCTTTCAGCGATATTTTTGGACTTACTTTTTGGATTCCAGATGGCCCCAAGAACCATGGCTTTCTGCCGGTCGTTTTCCAGATGGCAGCTTTCATCACAATATATGTTATAAATCTCGTTCATAAATTTTTCTCCACTATCTTCACAGCTACCTTGTTTATCTGTTGCACATATTTCTGTGCTGCTCTTTTTAAAGCATTTTGCCAAATTGTACCCTTAAAAAGAGGGGGAAACAACGGAAATCCGTCTTCGCCTACGGCTTCGCCGCGATGCTAAAACAGGGGATAGGGGAGAGAGAAAAACCCCCAGTTTTTTGTAAAAAAACGAGTTCCTTTGCTTTGCTCAGGAGGGCACTTTTTTAAGAAAAAAGTGCCATTTTCCTTGACTTTTATTAAAAATATGGTAAAATACGCATATTGTTAGGCGGATGCCTAACAGATTTAAAATTTAAGATTTAAAATATACATAACCCGTTAAGGCGGCGTTACTTATATTAAGTCCTCAATTTCTGCCTTTCGGCAGGTAATCTTTCAACCACACAAATTTTAATCAAGAACGAGATTGCTTCGCTGCGCTCACAATGACAAAGCGAAACTTTATGGTTCAAATCAAATTTTAAGGAGAACTCCAATATGGAAAATTTAAGAGAGAAGAAAATCAGTAAACGAACAGGAGAAATTCCTGAGCCTTACCGCAAGGGTTACAAAAAGGCGGTCAAAGGCGGCAGCAAACGTGCGGCAATAAAGGCGTTTTGTCTTGAATGCAGTATGTGGCAGGAAGACGAAATAACAGGATGCAAGGCCGTGACGTGCCCGCTGTATTCTGTCAGGCCATTTGTGAAAAGACGCAGCCTTGCGGAACTTGCGAGGACATTATTCAGGATGCCGGAAATTTGAGGAGACCCCGCACCTTCTAAATGCTCGTTCATCATTTTTAAGGTGCGATATTGAAATAGCATCCGAAATGACAATTTGAATCGATTAAATTAAGAATTGAATAGAAAGAAGGTGCGGGATGTGCGATACAGAGCAGGAAGTTTTCAAGATAGAGTATCCGTTCGGAACATTGATAGTTGATGAGGATATTTATTATCGAATAGTTAAAGGGGCAAAGAGGCGGCCATACCATAAGTTCAAGTCGATAAGAGGAATAAGCTTTTACTATAAGCTGGTACGGTGCCGAATAGGGAGCGATAAGACGTATTCACTAACGCGGCTGCTGATGCAGGCAGGAGAAAATGAGCTGGTCGACCATCGCAATAGAAATCCGCTGGATAATCGAAGGAGTAATCTGCGGATTGTCAGTTCAAGACAAAACGCAATTAACCGAACGCCTAACAGCAGCACAGGGTATATCGGAGTAAGCATTACGACTCTGAGGGGGAGAAAACGGCTGCGGGCGACATTTAAGCCGAAGGGCAAGAGGCTGAATTTTAGTTTGTACGATGAGCCGGACAACAGGATTATCTGCGCTTTGGTTCACGATAAGTTTGTAATTGAGGCCGGCGACGATGAATATGCGCCGCTGAACTTTCCGGTTTTAAGAAATGCCCCTTTCAGGGGCAGGTTGCTCGAAATGGATATAAAGGAATTCAGGGAAAATAGTCTGGGAATTGTTGCCGAAAGACTGGGGCTGGAATTATGAGAACGATTTGGAAAATCTATTTGACAACGGCATAATTTTGCTTAGATTTAGCACTATTCCGCCAGTCTTCGCTCGGAGCAGAGCGACGAGAAAAGACTGCCGCGTCGAAGTCCTGACTCATCGGGACGAAGACGGGCTCCCCTATTTAATGAAACCTGATTCCGAGCTACGACTCGGCAGGCCTTAATAATGACCGAAGCAAAGAAGACAGTTCTGTTTGAAAAGCACGCCGCTCTTGCCGGCAAGGCTCAGATAGTACCTTTTGCCGGCTGGATGATGCCGCTGTGGTACACATCTATAAGGGCTGAGCACACCGCTGTCCGTAAACAAGCGGGACTTTTCGACTGCACGCATATGGCTGTGCTGAAAATCGCCGGTAAAGACGCGATGAATTTTCTTAATATCCTCACGACCAATGATGTCTCGATGTTAAAACCCGGCAAGGCCCGCTATTCATATATTCTTACCCCGGCAGGCGATATAATTGACGACATAATAGTATATTGTCAAGCCGGCGACAATTTTATGGTGGTCGCCAACGCATCAAACGAACAGAAAGTCAAAGACTGGATAAAAAAAGTCAGAGCAGAGGCGATTGGGATAGATAAAAACTGGCAGTTCGAAGTCGCCGACCTCAAAGATGCCTCTTTGCCTGATGCGAGAGTAGATATCGCGCTGCAGGGTCCTGCATCGGCGCAATGTCTGAAAGATATTTTCGGCGTCGAAGCAGGCGGGATGAAATCCCTGTCGTTTATCACCGCGAAAGCAAAAAATCTGGACGTCATTATCACCTCGACCGGCTATACCGGCGCGAAAGTCAGTTTTGAACTTTTCGTTCATCCGTCAAAAGCGCCGCTGCTGTGGGATACAATTCTCGAAAAAGGCGCCGAGTTGGGCATTGTTCCGTGCGGGCTGGGTTCGAGGGACAGCCTGCGAATCGAAGCGGGACTGCCTTTATACGGCCACGAACTTGCAGGAGACTTTAATATCTCGCCTTTCCAGGTAGGTTACCCATGGGCGGTGAAACTGCAAAAGGAAAACTTTATCGGCAAAGAGGCGATTACTAAAAAGGCAAATTTCGATACGGAAGTCGCCAGACTGAAATTCGACGGCGGCAAAGGTATAAGACCAATAAGACAATTGGATGGGATATTAAACAGCGATGGAGTTTGCATCGGACAGGTTTTAAGCTGTGCCGGCGTGGGCGACAAACAGATTGCTCTTGCCCTGATTAAAAAAGAATTCAATGTCGCAGGCAAACCTGCCGGGGTTTATTATCTTGCCAGAAACCAGAGTCATATCCAGCAGGGCAGGAAAGAAAAAGTAACCCTCGGCGCAAAATTAACTGCCGATATCACAGGACAGGTAGTTGAAAGATTCGAAAAGTTTTAGAATGGAGTCGCGTATGGTACCTGAAAATTTATTTTATACAAAAGACCACGAATGGGCGGATATTAAAGGCGATACCGCGACAATCGGCATTACCGATTATGCCCAGCACTCGCTCGGCGAGATTACTTTTGTCGAGCTGCCCGCTGCTGGAAAGCAGTTAAATGTTCACGATGTCGCGGCGGTAGTGGAAAGCTCAAAAGCCGCAAGCGATGTTTACAGTCCTGTTACAGGGCAGGTGACAGAAGTTAATAATGAGCTTGAGGCAAAGCCTGAGCTTATCAACGAAGATTGCTGCAAGGCCGGCTGGATTTTCAAACTGAAAATTGCCGCACCGGATACGAAACATCTTATGAACGCCTCACAGTACGAAGAATATCTGAAAACTATTTAGCCTGAGGTCAAAATGCCTTTTATTGCAAACACGCCGCAGCAGCAAAAGCAGATGCTTAAGGAAATCGGCCTCTCGGCAGATGGCTTATTTGCCGATGTCCCAAAGGAATTTCTGGCAAAGAAATTTAATCTGCCCGCTGGAATGAGCGAATTCGAGGTCCGAAATCATCTTGCCTCTCTTGCCGGCAAAAACTATATCGACCTTACCTGTTTCCTCGGCGGCGGATTTTACGACCATTTTATTCCCGCCGCTGTTTATTCGCTCATCAGCAGAAGCGAATTTTACACCGCTTATACGCCTTATCAGCCCGAAATTTCGCAGGGCACTTTGCAGGCGATTTTCGAGTATCAGTCTCTTATTTGTCGGCTCACAGAAATGCAGGCCGCAAACGCCTCGCTCTACGATGGCGGAACTGCTTTGTACGAAGCGATGATGATGGCGCTGCGAATTACCGGCAGAAATAAAATCCTGATTGATGACAGTGTCAATCCTATTTATCGCGTAATGATTCATTCTTATACCAAAAACCTCAGCATAGACCTTGAGGAAACGAAAAACGGCCAGGGCTTGATTAACAGAAAAGAGATTCTGAAGAAACTCGATGACGGCACTGCTGCGATAATCCTGCAGAATCCCAACTTCTTCGGCTGCATTGATGATTTTACCGATATTGCCGAGGCCGCCCACGCAAAAGGCGCTTTGCTGATTGTTTCCTGTTACCCGATTTCGCTGGGCATCTTAAAAACTCCCGGCGCAATGGGCGCCGATATCGTTACCGGCGAAGGCCAGAGCCTCGGTTTAACAATGTCATTTGGCGGCCCTTATCTCGGATTTATGGCGACGAAAAAAGAATATGTAAGAAAAATGCCGGGCAGGATTGTCGGCAGAACAAAAGATAATCAAAACAGGACAGGTTTTGTTTTAACCCTCCAGGCACGAGAACAGCATATCCGCCGCGAAAAGGCGACTTCGAATATATGTTCAAATGAGGCTCTTTGCGCGTTGACGGCTCTCGTATATATGTCGCTGCTTGGCAAAGAGGGTCTAAAGCAAACGGCTCAGTTATGCGCCGATAAGGCAAGTTACGCTTTGCAGAAATTGACCTCGATTAAAGGTGTAAAACCGCGTTTTGAGGCGAAGTGGTTTTTCAACGAGTTTGTAATCGATTTGCCGACCAACGCCGCTGATGTCGCCGGCAAACTGATTGAAAAAGGTTTCGCGGCCGGCTTCCCGCTGAGCAGATATTACGAAGGTATGGAAAATTCGCTGCTCATCGCCGTTACCGAAAAAAGAACCAAACAGCAGATAGGTATGCTCGCTGAATCGCTGGAGTCTGTTTTATGCTGATATTCGATAAAAGCGTGCAAGGCCGTCAGGGCGTGATGCCGCCCGCAAGTGATGTGCCGACTACCGTAAATATAAAGCAGGAACTTCGACGGGACACAGATGCCCGCCTGCCGGAATTGAGCGAGCTTGATGTTGTGAGACATTTTACGGAACTGTCGCGGCGAAACTTCGGCGTCGATACGAATTTCTATCCGCTCGGTTCGTGCACAATGAAATACAATCCAAAAGTTGCCGAGAGGATTGCCTCTTATCCGGGCTTTGCGCATCTTCATCCTCTTATGCCGCAATTGCGGATGGGCGGGCTTCTTACGCAAGGCGCGCTTGAAGTGCTGTATGATATGGATAAATTCCTCTGCGAAATAATCGCGATGGCAGGTTTTACGATGCAGCCGATGGCCGGGGCTCACGGCGAACTGACCGGCATAATGATTATGGCCGCCTATCATCGCGACAAGGGCAATAAAAAAACAACGGTCCTGATTCCCGACAGCGCGCACGGTACGAATCCGGCCAGCGCGGCAATTGCAGGTTACAAAGTCGTCTCGGTGCCTTCCGACAGCAGGGGCGTAATGGACATAAACGCGTTAAAAAAGGTAGTTAATTCCGAAACGGCCGGCATAATGCTTACCTGCCCCAATACGCTGGGCATTTTCGAGCCTGACATAAAAGAAATTTGCAGAATTATTCATTCCGTTGACGGCCTTTGCTATTATGACGGCGCAAATCTCAACGCCATTGTCGGCAAGGCAAAGCCCGGCGATTTTGGTTTCGATATTGTACATCTGAACCTCCACAAAACTTTCGCTTGTCCCCATGGGGGTGGTGGACCCGGGGCTGGGCCGGTCGGCGTTGTTGAAAAACTGCTCGACTATCTGCCTGTCTCGCTTGTGGTAAAAAGAAACGACGGCACTTTCGCGCTGGAATACGACAGACCAAAATCCATCGGATATATCGCGCCGTTTTACGGCAATTTCGCGATAATCCTGAGGGCTTATGTCTATATCCTTATGCTCGGCAAAGAAGGCCTCAAACGCGTTGCTGAAAACGCCGTTCTGAACGCAAATTATATAAAAGAAAAACTAAAAGCCCATTACGATTTGCCCTACGGCCAAGTCTGCAAACACGAATGCGTCTTCAGCGCATCAAAACAAATCGAAACCGGTATCCACGCAATAGATATCGCCAAAGGGCTTATAGATAGAGGCTTTCATCCGCCGACCGTTTATTTCCCGTCGATAGTCAAAGAATCGATAATGATTGAGCCGACTGAGACCGAAAGCAAAGAAACACTCGATGCGTTTATCGAGACAATGATTGAACTTGCACAAATCGCAAAGAACGAACCGGAAAAACTCAAAGCCGCACCGATTACTACCCCCGTCGGCAGACTGGACGAAACAGCCGCGGCGAAAAATGTCGATATAGCGGAAGTATAGAAGAGAATTCAGAATATCCCGATTCTCGGGACTTTCGCTGCGCTTCAGCAGAATTCAGTAGACAGAATGAAGAATTCTAAATCCTAATTTCTATCCGCCGTCGTCAAGACTATGGCGGACAAGAATCCTAAACAAATCCAAATTACCAAAATTCAAATTATTTAAACTAAACGAAACCCTGCCATTGTGATGGCAGGGCTAAACACGAAAAAACCAACCAAATGAAATGGTTGATTTTTGGTGTAATAATGAGGGGCAGATGTTAAGCTGCGCAAAGTTTAACGACTTTAGTGAATATTAGACGATAGCCATTAGGCAGTAGTCAGTAGGCAATGAACAGTTAATGACTTTCGATTTTTCCGGGGGTTTTTATCCCGCACCTTCTAAATATTCAGTATATCATATAGACCTTTTAAAGAGTTTAATGAATAATAGAATTATGAAAGGTTTAACGAAGATTGAATAAAAAGAAGATGCGGGATGAAAATTACACAAACTAAACTTGTTGATTTTGGAAAGCGAAGCGAGCTTAAGGTTTATCCTGTAAGTATCGGCGCGATGCGGCTGCCGCAGGATGACAGCGAGGCGGTATCGCTTTTGCGGCAGGCGATTGACGCAGGAATGATTTATATTGATACGAGCAGAGGCTACGGCGACAGCGAGCTGAAACTTGCCAAAGCCCTCAAGGACGGCTACAGAGAAAAAGTAATCCTTTCGACGAAATGGTGTCCGTGGAACATTAAAATCGAGCCGACCGACGACACTTCCGCCGAGTGCGTATATAAACGGCTGCTCGAATCGATGAAAAGGCTCGATGCAGATTATCTGGATTTTTATCAGCTTTGGAGCATAAATAATAACGAGCAGTGGCTTGGAGCCACTTGCAAAGGCGGAATGCTCGATGGGATTTTCCGGGCGAAAAAAGAGGGCCTTGTAAAGCATATCGGTTTTACAACTCACGACAAGCCGGAAAACGTCAGCAGGTATATTGACGAGGCCGACTGGTGCGAATCGATACTTTTCACGTATAATATTCTCGATACGAGTTACGAAGAGGCAATCGCAAAAGCTCACGAAAAAGGTATTGCGACTATTGTTATGAATCCTATCGGCGGCGGAGTTTTGACGGAGGATTCACCGCCGTTGAATGACGCCGTGAAAAATGCGATTGGAGCTGCGGATTTAATCGAAATCGCTCATCGCTGGCTCAAAAGCAATAAAAATATAGACACGATTATTTGCGGCATAACTAAGCCGTCGGATATAACGTCAACCATTGAAAATTATGAGAAAGACCCGTTAACTGCCGAGCAGAAACAGCGGCTCAGTGCGGAAATCGCCAAAATCTCAAAAAAGAACGTCGGTTTCTGCGTCGATTGTAAATATTGCCTGCCCTGTCCGAAGGGCATAGATATCCCCGGCTTTATGCACATTGCGTATTTCAGTGAATTTCTCAAAGCCGACGAACGGGCCAGAGACGTTTACAACTGGCTGGTAAATCCGAGCAACGCCAGCAAATCCGCTGACCCCGGCGAATGTATCGAGTGCGGAAAATGCGAACCGAAGTGCACCCAGAAGATCGAAATCGTAGAAATGCTCAAGACGCTCAAAAGCAAATTCGGCCAATAGAAAAAATAGAAATCCTATCTATTTGCTTTGCCAGTCGTACTCGGCGTTTCCGCGGCTTTCTTCATCGTCATCTGCCATCAGGAACAGCTTGCCTTTTGCTGAGTAGTCTTTGTCAATCCCGTTAGAGACAGACCCCCTTTGACGGTCATCAGGCGTCGTGGACGCCTTGTCTCTAACGGGATAAATCCATCCGACGACGTAAATTGTCTGTTTAATCGGCCATTGATTGGCGGTTTTTTTGTCTGTCTTTATCTGCTCGTATTTTCCTTTTGTGATGAGGTATAGAAGCTGTTTGTTTTTTCCGTTTTCGTTTTCAAAGGTTTTTGCCGGGTCGATATTGCCTTTGAATTGTGCGCTTATGGTATAGCTGCTGTCGGTATATTCATACTCGCATTGCCAGCGGCCTGCTGCCAGGCCGTTGGGTTCGATGACGATTTCGAGATTGCCCCTGTTTTCATCGTTTCTTTGGACGTTTCCTTTGAGGATTGTCTGGCTGCTTATGACGGTTTTTCCTTTTTTGCCGGTCTGTTTTATTGGGAGGGCGTTTTTGCCCAGCAGTCTTTGTTCTTCGAACCAGGGTCTTTCTTCGTAGGCCCGATTTTTGTCTATTGGCCCGAACAGTGATATTTGGTTAATCATATATAGCAGTACGAGAATTGCCACTGCGACGACTATGGCGATGAGTGCGAAGCCTCGATTTTTCGCTCTTTTCATTTTCAGGATTCCCGCTCTAAAAACTGCCTCCCATTTCGGCGTTCATCTGCTGTATCTGCTGCCTTAGGGTTTGCGTTAATTCCACTGATTTTAAGGTCAGCCAGATGGTAACGATGATAACCACTATGGAGACTACCCATTTTGTCGCGGGTTTATAGCGGGGGCTGAACCATATAAGGGGCAGGGCGAACGGCCCGGCGCATAACAGCCCGATTACGACCCAGTAGGTGGAAAAATACCATTTTATTTTCGGTTTGCCGGTTTCGTCGAATTCCTTGCCGCAATATGGACATTTTATCATAATTTTCTCCTGTGGTATTTATCAAGTATATCGACAGTATAAGGCCGGTTTGGGGAAATGTAAAGCGGGGCCTAAATATCTTGAGTTTTGCCGAAATTTGCGTAAAATTACCTGTTATTGCCAACAGTTGATAATGGAGAGGTGTCGGAGCGGCTGATCGAGCTGGTTTCGAAAACCAGTGTGCTCGTTAGAGTACCGCGGGTTCGAATCCCGCCCTCTCCGTTCTTCGCTGCGCTACGAACGGCAGAGCCGTTAACGATTAACTTTGAGGAGTTTAATTGCAGATATGGTGAAAACGCATCTGGTTATCTTGAAAAAGTGCTATCTGGACAAAATCCTTGACGGCAGCAAGAGCATAGAGCTGCGGCTTACAAAAACGGCTGTTCCACCTTTCGGAAATATTGCTGTCGGGGATAGATTATTTTTGAAAGAATCTTCCGGGCCGGTGTACGCCGTTGCGAGAGTATCGGCATTTACAGAGTTTAGAAATCTGACGCCGGCAAAGATAGCCAGATTAAAGGCTGAATTTAACGATAAAATCCTCGGTGAAGATGAGTATTGGAAATTCAAAAGCGACAGCAAATTCGCGGTTCTGGTCTGGATGAAAAACGTTAGAAAAATCAAGCCTGTGAGAATTAACAAGAAGGATTGGCGGGCGTGGGTAGTACTGACCGAGTCGAACGATTTTGGACTGCTGAAATTACCCCCACACCAAATTGCCCTGTAGCGCAACTATAAGATTCAAAACCATATACAATCAAAACATTTTCCGCCTACGCAGCCATTGTGCAATTTGATGTGGGGGTTTATCTTCTGCCGATATTATTGACTAAACCGACAGAGAGAAGATTTACGAGGAGACTTGAGCCGCCGTAGCTTATGAACGGCAGGGTGATTCCGGTAATCGGCATAATTCCGATAGTCATACTGATGTTTACGAGAACCTGGATAGCGAAGATTATGCTGATACCGGCGGCGAGGTAGCTGCCGAAGATGTCGGAGCTTGCGGCGGCGATTTCGAGGCTGCAGGCTATGAGCAAAGCGTATAGACCGATGACGAGGACGGCGCCGGCAAAGCCCCACTGATGGCAGACGAGAGCGAAGATAAAATCATTGTGACGGTCGGGCAGGAACCTGTATCTGATGAACGGGCCGCTTCTGTAGCCCTGGCCGCTGAGTCTGCCTGATGCGATTGCGAGCTTGGAGCGTGTGAGCTGGTATCCTTCGCCGACCTCCCAGTTGCGAAGACGTTCGGGCGTTACGCCGAGCATTTTGCCGAGCCAGGGATGGGTGCGGCTTTGGGTTTTGAACCAGCTTTCGCTGCCGTCAACGTCGCTCTGCAAAAGTACCGAGCTGATACGCATCCGCTGATAGTCGTGCATACCCATCCAGAGAATCGGAAAAGCAAGGAGGGCAAGGACGATTATGGCAGCGAGGTGTTTTGTTTTGGCGCCGGCGATAAAAAGCATCGACAAAAACACGGGCATCATTAAGAGGACCGTTCCCAAATCCGGTTCGAGCAAAATCAAAATCATCGGCAGGAACGTCAAAATGAACGGCGGAACGAGCGCGGAAAAATTACGGTAGTTGCTTCGGTATCGCAGGTGCCAGCCGAGCGCGATTATGTAAACGAGCTTGAAAAACTCCGAGGGCTGGAACTGGAAGAGCGAGCCGATGAGAATCCATCGGCGTGAGCCTTTCTTTACGGGGATGAACGGGAGATTGACGACTTTGTCGAGCAGCAGCAGGGCGAGCAGAATCAGGATAGCGGTGTAGAGCCAAAAGCTTGCGGGGCCGAGTCTTTTGTAGTTGAAGGAATTTATGATAACAAAGGCGATGAAGCCTATGGCGGCGAAAGCGGCCTGCTTTTTCCACATACCTGAAATCGAGCTGATATTACTGCCGGAATCGGCGGGATTGCCGGAGGCGTAAATCATCATAAGGCCTATAGCGACAAGGCCAGCGGCGGCGGCGAGCATTACCAGCCGAGTCGAAAGCTGACGGCCCTTTATAAAATCGAACATATCAAACATAACAAAAATGATAACAAAAAAGACGAAAAGAAAAAGAGAGAAAAAATAACGGCTAATTTATAAGCACGATGGCGGGGGAGGTCTAAAAAGCTTGACAATTGCCCCATAAAAGCGGTTTAATAACGATAGTCCCAATAAGGGCGATTAGCTCAGCTGGTTAGAGCGCACGGATCACACCCGTGAGGCCACAGGTTCGAATCCTGTATCGCCCAATTTTTCAGCTTTGCTGAAAAATTAGAGCAGGTGAATAGTGGATAAAGGGACAGCGAATGAAGATAATCGAAGTTAAGAGTCTGGCGATTGAGGCGGTAAAGGTGATACGTTTCAGACGGTTCGGCGACAATCGGGGATACTTTACGGAGATTTACCGCAAGAGCGACTTCGAGGAAAATCCTGCTTTGAGTTTTATGCGGGGAGTCGAATTTGTTCAGGCCAACGAAAGCTGCTCGAAAAAGAGCACAGTTCGCGGGCTGCATCTTCAGTGGGATCCGTATGTGGGCAAACTTGTCCGGACAATATCGGGCAGGATGGTCGATATGGTTCTCGATATCCGCAAAGGGTCGCCCACGTTTGGGGAAATTATCTGCTACGATATGCCGACCGAAAGTAATAACGATTATGACGAATGGATTTGGGTTCCGCCGGGCTTTGCGCACGGGAATTTCTTCGATAGGGAAACCAGAATCGAGTATTTCTGTTCCGGAAAGTATAACCCTCAATGTGAGGCTGGGATTTCGCCATTGTCGGCGGATATTGACTGGTCGTTATGTGATGAGCAGTTGAAAAAATTGTTCGATGAAATTGTGCCGAACACGAATTTGATAACCGACAAAGACAAAAACGGCTTTAGTATCGAAAGCTGGAAAGCGGATAAACGTTCGGAAAATTTCGTTTACGGAAAACTGTAACAGTCTTGCGCCCGTAGCTCAATTGGATAGAGTTGCGGACTTCGAATCCGTAGGTTGCAGGTTCGACTCCTGCCGGGCGCGTTTTGAATCCCGATACATCGGGATTCAAAAAGAGCAGGTGAACCCCGATTTATCGGGGCGGTCTACTGCTCAGCTATTTTACTGTTCAAAAGATTAGCCAAATGACAATTAATAATAAAATCCAAATACCCCAAAACGAGCTTGTATTCAAGGCCAGCCGGAGCAGCGGCCCCGGCGGACAGAATGTAAACAAACTCAATACGAAAATCAGTGCCGAAGTCGATATTGCAAATTGCAGTTTTCTCAAAGTCGAGCAAAAGACAATTGTCCTGAGGAAACTTGCCGCCAGGTTGACAAAAGACAACAGGCTGATTGTGGAAAGTCAGAAATTCAGGAGCCAAAAAGCCAATCGCGATTCCGCCGTTGAGAAACTGGAAAGGATTATTGAAAACGCGCTGAAAAAACCTAAAAAAAGAAGGCTGACAAAACCCACTAAAACTTCGGTCGAAAAAAGACTCAAATCCAAAAAGCTAAAGAGCCTGCTCAAGCAGCAAAGAAGAAAAGTTGAAGACTGACGTGATTAGAATGTTATTCTGAAATCCTCGTAGGAAGAATCAACGGGCGCATCTTCGAGCTGAATATTCCTTATGGCGAAAGCCTGCTGCAGGTCTTCGATGCAGTCGTCAATGTCCTGCTCTCGGCCCTGGAGGAGTATTTCGACTTTGCCGTCGGAGGCATTGCGGACAAAGCCGGCCAGTTCATATCGTCGGGCTATACGTTCAGCTGTAAAACGAAAGCCGACGCCCTGGACCTGGCCGCTGAAAAATATATGTTTAGCCCTATCTGCCATTGCTTTTTCCTTGTCGGCAAGTATAATATAAACTGCCTCATTTGGCAATTATTCAAAAATTGCCGATTCAGCGGGGGGGAGATAACCCTGAATAATATATCCGTAATCTATTTAAAATTGTTTAAAAATGGTTATAATAGTGTCACTTTTAATTATCTGAAATTGTGAAGTGTTATGAAAATTAGTAAAAGACCGACAAGAAAAGAAGAAAAGCTTTACCAGCTTACGACGCTGGTAGCGGGCGGTTTTGCGCTCGGCGATGTGCTGGACAGGCTCGCCCGCGGAGTGGTAGAGATAACCGGCGCTTCGGCCTGCTCGATAAGACTGCTTGACGATGAGACCGGCGAATTGAAAATGCGCAGCACTTTCGGCCTCAGCGCCGAATACAGGAACAAAGGGCCGGTTACGAAGGATGACCCCGTTATAAAGGCGGCCTTTGCTGGCGAAGCGGTAATCATCGACGATATGCGGGATGATGCGCGGATAAAGTATCCACAGGCCTCGGCAAAAGAAGGCCTTGTAAGCCAGCTCACCGTTACGATGCAGTTTAAAAATAAGCCGGTCGGCGTACTCAGGCTTTACAGACCGAAAGTCGGCGGCTTTACCGAAGACGATATCGCCCTGGCAAGGTCGGTAGCTTCGCAGTGCGCGGTGGCGATTACCAATGCAAAATATTACGCAAGGGCGATTCGGGGCGAACAGGTCGCTCAGCAGGTAAAACTGGCCGGAATTATTCAGAGACGAATGATACCTGAATCGGCGCCTAAAATGCCGCACCTGGATATTGCCGCTTTGTATAACCCCTGCTTCGGCGTCGGCGGAGACCTGTATGATTTTATCAAGCTCGACAAAGACAATCTTGCCATAGCCATCGCAGATGTCATCGGCAAGGGTATTCCAGCGGCGATTATGATGAGCTCGTTCAGGGGTATGATAAGGGCTTACGCTGACGGCGGCCACAAGAGACACACTATGGCCGAAATCATCCGCAAACTTAATAGTACCGCCTGCGATGAATGCAGAGACGGAGAGTTTATCACTTTCTTTTATGCGATTATCAATATAAAAGAGATGACTATGACATACTGCAACTGCGGACATGAGCCTGCGTTGCTCTGGCGGGGCGGTAAAATTCGCGAACTCAAAAAAGGCGGCCTGGTTCTTGGCGTAACAAAAGATACCGAATATGAAATTGGTAAAATCGAGATCAAAGATGACGACCGGTTTTTGTTCTATACCGATGGTCTTATCGATGCTGTTAATTTCGACGAAAAAATATGGGGCGTGAATAATCTGTATAAGATATTCAGACAGTGCGCCGAAGGTACGGCTCGTGAAATTGTAAATGGTATTCTTGCCTGGCGAAGAAGATTCATCGGCCTTGCGCACCAGACAGACGATACGAGCATCGTTGTAGTCAGGGTTTCGGACAAAAATGACTGAACTTTTAATAACAATTGACGGTCCTGCCGGCAGCGGGAAAAGCTCGGTAGCAAAACTTCTTGCCGCAAAGCTTGGAGCGGCATTTCTCGACACTGGCGCAATGTACCGTGCGGCAGCTTTGACCGCGATGCAGACCGGCTGCGACCTCGGCGATACGGCCCGGCTCGAAAAAGTTATCGATAGCACCGATTTTAAATTTGAAATTGAAGCTGGCCAAATGACTGTAAAAATAAATAACAGCGATGCCACCGAACAAATCCGCGACCCGCAGGTAACGGCGAACGTCCGGTTTGTAGCCTCGGCGCCATCGCTGCGAAACAGGCTTGTGAAAATGCAGAGAGCATTTGCCGCCGAACACGAAAAAATCGTAACCGAGGGCAGGGACCAGGGAACGGTCGTTTTTCCGGATGCCGATTTTAAAATTTTTCTCACCGCCGATGCCGCCGAACGTGCGAAAAGACGTGCAAAGGAATTGGCCGAAAAGGGCCATAAGGTCGATATAGATAAATTGCAGCAGGAAATCGAAAATCGCGACAGGCTGGATTCGACAAGAAAAATCGCGCCGCTTGTTGCCGCTGCCGACGCAATAACATTAGACACTACCAGTCTGGCACTGGGACAGGTTGTCGAAAAAATTCTCGGACTGATAAAAAATAATGATTAAAAGATTCTTTAAATATATCTGGTATTTTATCTGCGGCTGGCCGTGCAGATTCTTTTGCCTCCTGTTTTGGAAGATGCGATTTTTTGGTATTGAAAATGTTCCGAAGAAGGGCGGATTTATTCTGCTGTGTAATCATCAGAGCTGGCTCGACCCTATATTTGTTGTTACGCCTGTGAATCGGGTATGTGCTTTCGCCTTAAGAGGCAACCTTTTTAAAATGCCTATATTTGGATGGATGCTTCATTTATATACCACCATTTCCATAAAAAGAGGCCAGGCCGACCTTGGCGCGATAAAAGAGTGCATAGAAAAACTAAAAGCCGGTTACGGTCTTGTCCTCTATCCCGAAGGAACCAGAACGAGCGACGGCAAAATCGCCAAATTAAAACCAGGCTTTTCAATTCTCGCCAAAAGAGCATCTGTGCCGATAGTCCCTGTTGTTATTGACGGTGCCTTTGAATCCTGGCCGAGACATAAAATGATATTTTCACCGGGCAGAGTATGGATACAGTACGGCAAACCTATGATGCCGGACGAAATAAATACGGCTAATAACGGAGAATTTATATCAATACTTACCAGCAGAATGAGGCAGATGCAGACCGAGCTCCGCAAAAAAGCCGGCAGAGTTCCTTTTGATTATCAGGATTCTGGAAAATGATTAAGAGAAAAATTAATTATCTCTGGTACTGCCTGTGGCGGGCGGCATGCAGGATGCTCTGCAGGGTATTTTTTGAGCCAAAGGCATTTAATCTTAATCGCATACCTGAAAAAGGCGGATTTCTACTGCTGTCCAACCATCAAAGTTTCCTTGATCCGATGCTTAATGCCAATGCTTTAAAACGACAGTGTTGTTTTGCTGCCAGAGACAATCTTTTTGAGATTCCCATTCTCGGCAGACTCCTCCACTCTTTTAATGCCATACCGATAAGACGCGGCCAGGCCGACCTTGCCGCTATGAAGATGTTTTTGGAAAAACTTAAAGACGGTTATGGCCTTGTTCTTTATCCAGAAGCTACGCGGACAAGAGACGGCAAAATCGCTGAGATAAAACCCGGCTTTAGCCTGCTGGCGAGAAAAGCAAACGTTCCTATCGTACCGTCTGTCATCGACGGGGCGTATGAATGCTGGCCGAGGCATAAAAAATTATTCTCGCCCGGAAAAATATATGTAACTTATGGTCAGCCCATCCCTGCGGCAAAGGTCTCCGAACTGGGCGACAGGGAATTTGCCAAATACCTCACCAAAATCCTCCGCGATATGCAGGCCGAGCTTAGGCAGCGGGTCGGCAGAAAACCGTTTGATTATGAGGAGACTGACCAATGAATCCCGCACCTTTCCTCTATTCAATCTTGTCTAAACCTACTAAAATTCTGTTTTTTAATTGGATATATGTTCTTCCGAAAAAAATGAATCTTTGAAAGGTGCGGGATGAAAGTTATAGTCGCACAAAGCTGCGGTTTTTGTCCGGGGGTAAAAAATGCCATAACTATGGCTGAAAAAACCCTCGCCAAAGAGAAAAACGTCTACAGCCTGGGTGAAATCATACACAACAAAGACGTTGTAGAAAAACTTTCCGCCGCGGGACTAAAAAGTCTCGGAAAAAGCGGAAAAGCAAAACCAGGCACAGTTATTATCCGCTCGCACGGAGCAACGGCCGAACAGATAAAACAAATAAGGCAAAGAGGGTTCAAAATTGTTGACGCCACCTGCGTGCTCGTAAAAAGAGTCCAGAAAATTGCCGCTCTTTTGCACCGGCAGGGCTATAAAGTAGCGATGATTGGCGACAAAGGCCATCCAGAAGTACAGGCTGTACTTGGCTACGCACCGGACATCGTAGTTATCGGCAGTAAAAAAGACGTTTCTAATCTTAGTAATTTCAAGAAGTTAGGAATAATCTGCCAGACAACTCAAAGTCCTGAGCATTTTGCCCAGATGGTTGCTGCCATAGCCAAGACTGATTTTTTGGAGCTGAAAGTGATTAATACTTTGTGCAAGGAAGCGGTTAAAAGGCAGAGCTGTGCGGTCGAATTGTGCAAAAAGGTCGATATAATGTTCATTTTAGGGGGTCTGCACAGCGCCAATACCCGGAAACTGGCCCAGGTTTGCAAAAAATACAATAAGAAAACCTTTCATTTGCAAAATTATAAAGAACTTGATAAAAGTGTTCTTTTCGGTAATAATGTTGCTGGTATAACGGCAGGAGCTTCTACGCCGCAATGGATTATTGATGATTTCGTCGAGAACCTGCGAAAGTTTGGCAGCAGAAAAAAGCCAAAAAAATAGATATTGCGAGTCAGGGACAGATACGCATTGGCACAGAGAGGTCAATGCGTTTTTATGTCGATTATAAAAAAGTGCGGTTCCGCACGGCAGCGATTGCGTTTAAAGTGTATGTGGAGGACGTATCGGCTGATTAATGTACTCCACGAACAGAAGGAAGGTTTTTTATGGTTGATAGAAATATTTTTAGCAGATTAGGTTTTACCCCCGAGGAGCTCGACAGCAAAGTTAATGAATTGTTTACCGCTGATGATGACAAACTTTTGTCTGAGGCACTCGAAAAGAAAGTTGACGCCTTAACGCCCGGCACGATACTCAAGGGCAGGATTATGCAGCAGATAGGCAACGATGTGATTCTTGAAATTGGCCTTAAAAGCGAAGGCGTTGTGGATGTTTCTGAGTTTGACGGCCAGGACGAAATACAGATTGGCAGCGAGATAGAAGTCCTTCTCGAAGAAGTTGATTCAGGCGGCCTTATTCTCCTGAGCAAAAGAAAAGCCGACCGTATCAGGGGCTGGCAGCAGATTGTAAACACAAAGAAAGAAGGCGACATTGTAACCGGTAAAGTTATCCGCCGGATAAAGGGCGGCCTGCTTGTGGATATCGGCGTTCCGGTCTTTCTGCCTGCCTCGCAGGTCGATATTAGAAAACCCGGTGATATCAGCAGATTTATCGGCCAGGAGGTTACCTGCGAAATTCTTAAAATCGATACGGACAGCAAAAATATCGTCATATCGAGAAGAAAAATCATCGAACAGCAGCGCTCCGCCGGCAAGGAAAAACTCCTTGCGGAAATCGAAGTCGGCCAGACTCGCAAAGGCGTTGTCAAGAACATCGCCGATTTCGGAGTATTTGTTGACCTTGGCGGCCTTGACGGCCTTTTGCATATCTCCGATTTAAGCTGGGGCAGGGTATCGCATCCGTCCGAAGTCGTGCGTCTCGACCAGGAAATAGAATGTATGGTTATCGGCATTGACAAGGAAAACGAAAAAGTCTCGCTGGGCCTCAAGCAGAAGTCTCCGAGCCCGTGGGAAAATATAGAAACCCGCTATCCGGTCAACGCGAAGGTAAAAGGTACAGTCGTCAACGTGATGAACTACGGCATTTTCGTCAGACTTGAAGAAGGCGTTGAAGGCCTGGTGCATATCAGCGAAATGAGCTGGACAAGGAAAATCAATCATCCGGGCGATCTCTACAAGCTCGGCGACCAGATTGACGTTGTCATTCTCGAAGTCAACAAGGACAAGCAGGAAATATCGCTCGGCGTCAAACAGCTTGAAGTTAATCCGTGGGCGGTTGCCTCGCAAAAGTATCCGCCGGGTACTATTGTCGAAGTAAAAGTAACCAGCCTGACGAACTACGGCTCTTTTGTCGAAATCGAGCCGGGCATCGACGGCCTGATTCACATCTCCGATATAAGCTGGACGAAGAAGTACAACCATCCGGGCGAAGCTCTGCAGAAAGACCAGCAAATCAAATGCGTTGTCCTCGAAGTCGATGAGGAAAAGCAGAGAATATCGCTTGGCGTAAAACAGCTTACCGAAGACCCCTGGGTACACGCTATTACGGAAAAATATCTGCCGGGCCAGATTGTAAAGGGCGTTGTAACAAAAATTACGAACTTCGGCGTCTTCGTGGAACTCGAACCGGACCTCGAAGGACTGCTGCACATCTCTGAAATCGCGGACCACAAGATCGATAACCCACAGGATATCGTAAAACCGCAGCAGGAAGTCGAAGTTAAAATCCTCAGAGTTGACAGTGATTCGAGAAAAATAGGGCTTTCTATGCGAAGAGTTAAATG
>JAHJUV010000002.1 GCA_018828825.1 Planctomycetota bacterium
GCTGAAGATTACGCCGATAGGTAAAGTAACGGATTATTCGAGTCTTGAGTCTCTGATTAAAGAACTCGGCCAAAAGGCCTTTGGCGGGGATAGGAAAAGAAGCAGGATAAAAGACCCCGATATGATTATGGATTTTGTCGCGACGCAATGGAGCATCTGGGATTCGGTGTCGAGTATCAAAAAACCGCTGAAAGGCCTGAAAAAGAACCGCAAATGGGACTCGAAACTTCTGGCACCTATGCCGTTTGTCTCGAAGGTTGGCAGAGATGTTGAATATAAGCTTGCAGATGTCGTCGACGACAATGGCGTTTCTCTTGCTTTGATAACAAGCAATTATAAATTAAGCAAATTGCCGCTGAAAGAAGTACCGCTTCCTTACAGCGGTTCGTTTCAGATGAGAGGGACATTCGGTTTTTTGCAGGGCTATAAGGTGCTTTCTATCGAAGGTACGGGCTGGCAGCTTTACGATATCGAAAAAGGTCTTATTAAAAGCGACACCCAGCAGTATAAAGCCGAGGTTACGGCATCTATTTTCGGTCTGGGCGGTGTTGAACCGAATATAGAAATCAACCAGATGATTACAACGACTCTTATTGAATAAGACAGGAGGGCTGCCCGGTTGGAAAGAAAAAATCTTTGGGCGCCGTGGAGGATAGGATATATTAAGGGGCTGAGCGAAAAACGCGATTGTTTTATCTGCGATAATGTAAAAAATCCGGCCGGTGACAGCGACAATTTTGTGCTGTGGCGGACGGAGCTAAGTCTTGTAATGCTTAATAAATTTCCCTATAACAACGGACATCTGCTTTTGGCTCCCATCAGGCATATCGGGGAACTTGAAAAATTGAACGATAGCGAGATGCTCGAACTTACAAAACTTATAGCGGCATCACAGAAAGCTCTGACGGCGGTGATAAAACCGCACGGCTTTAATGTGGGAATGAACTTCGGCAGATGTGCCGGGGCAGGACTGCCGGAGCATTTGCATATCCATATTGTTCCAAGATGGGACGGCGATACCAACTTTATGGATGTTTGTGCCGGCACCGATATAATAAGCCAGGGGATGAAGGATTTATACGAACAGCTTAAAAACGCAAGCGCAGAAAATAATCTGCCGGGCCTTTGATTATGGCTGATTTTTTACAATCTTACGCAGTCAGCGAATCGAACAGCAGGGGCAGAAAATGTCCCGAACCGGGGCACGCTTACCGGATGCCGTTCGAGCGAGACAGGGACAGGATAATCCACACATCGGCGTTCAGACGGCTCGAAGGCAAGACGCAGGTTTTCATACCGCAGACAAACGACCAGTACCGCACCCGCCTTACGCACAGCATAGAAGTAGCACAAATCGGCAGAACAATTGCGAAATCGCTCAGCGTTAACGAGGCGCTGACCGAGGCCGTTTGCCTTGCCCACGATTTGGGACACAGCCCGTTCGGACACAGCGGCGAGACGGCACTTAATGAGATTATGAAAAATTTCGGGGGGTTCGAGCATAATGGCCAGACACTGCGGATAGTCGATTTGCTCGAAAGGCCTTATCCGGATTTTGCGGGGCTGAATTTGATGTACGAGACGAGACTTGCACTTGCGAAACATAAAACCGCTTACGACAGTCCGCAAAAACGAAGCTTTACTGAGAAGAACTGCTCGCTCGAAGGCCAGATTGCCGACCTTGCCGACAGGATAGCTTATAACTGCCACGACCTTGAAGACGGACTGCGGGCAAATCTGCTGAATTACAAGATGATTATGGATGTTCGGCTCTGCGCACAGGCCGCCGAGCGTTGCCAGGCCGATGAAATCAGCGACAGTATAATCAGGAATACCCGAATCGCAAAAACCATTATCGATATGCTTGTCGGCGACTGTATCGAAACGAGCAGGAGTGCAATTATTACCGCTGGTTTGGAGAATTTGCAGCAGGTTTTGAACGACGACAGGAATTTTATAACCTTGAGCGATGACGCCGAGCAAGGCCTTGGTGAATTGGAGAAGTTTTTGCACAAAAATATGTATGAAAATCCGAAAGTAAAAGCTGTTTCGGGTCAGGCGGCGGGCTGGCTTGAGAAGATATTTAATAAATTCAGGAACAATCCCAAACTGATGCCGAGATTTTATCAGAATCTTGCCGGCGAGTTTGGCCTTGAAAGAACCGTCTGCGATTACATTTCCGGTATGACGGACTGGTATTGTCTGGAGATAATAAAGGATTGATTTTATGAATGCAAAGAAACTTATTCTATCCTGTTTCGGCGTAGGTTTTTTGCCGATAGCGCCCGGTACATGGGCCAGTTTGCTGACGCTGCTTATTTTTCTGGTTATACATTATTTTTATCCTGTGCCGGTTATCAGCGGCTCGGCCGTTGTCATAATAATGATTGTGTCATCGGTTTTGTGCCTGCTTTTTGCCGGCGAGGCTGAGAAACAGTACGACGTTAAAGACCCCGGCTGGATAGTTATAGATGAAGTAGCGGGGCAGGCGATGGCGCTTTTGCCCGCGGCCATAACAAGCCAAAAGGTACTCGTATCCGCGGTCGGGGCGTTTGTGCTGTTCAGGATTTTTGACATTCTCAAGCCGCCGCCGATACGAGAAATCGAGCATCTCAGCGGCGGATTTGGTGTTCTTATCGACGATTTAGTCGCAGGAATTATGGCTGGAACGGTTCTATGTATAATTACGTTCCTTGTTACATTGGTGCAATTAAGTGATTGATAAATCACCTCTTACAAAGTATCATTCCGTAGAACTTTAAAACTATACAAGAGACTTTATGGCCTTGGATTATAATATAGAGTTTTGCAAAAGTTTAAATTCCCGCTATGAGCAGTTGGGTCTGTTCCGGCCCAAGTATCCCGGCAGATATGAGCCCGGGACCGAGCTTGTCTATGATTTTGAGCCTGTCGGCGGTGGCGAGAAAGTCAAAGTAAAGTTGATTGTCGAGCATTTTGTCGGCGGCGGGTTCGCGGGGCAGGTTTACAAGGTAAAAATACTCGAAATTGCCAAGCCTGAAGTTTGCCCGGAATTATCGGTTGGCAAGATTTGTGCGATAAAAATTCTCATCCCGCCATCAGGTTTCAGCAAACTGTTCCGTAATTTTCTTTACTGGGTCGGCTTTGGCGGGCCGTTTCAGCTTCAGGTCAATCCGGCAGCGGCAAAGGCGGGGGCGCTGTGGCAGAAATTTATCCGCAGGGCGGCTGGGATAAAATTCGGCTCCGCTGGGGGATGCCTTACGGCAGATGAAAGAAGCGTTGTCGATATTTATGGTACGTTTGTCGATAATCAAATGGGCAGTTGCGGCGAACTGAGCGAATGGATTGACGGGCGGACCTGGCGGCTGGAAGTCGACGACCATATTGGTTTGCTTAAAAAATGGCGGAAAGGGAAGAAGCTCAACACTGAAAAACTCGGCTCTCCTGAATACCGCACAAAACATATTTTTATGCACGAATTTGTGAAGCTGCTGCACGAAGTCGGCGCGCATGAATTCGCCAGGCAATACGAATGGACAACGCTGAAGAGCCAGCCGAACTGCCTTAAGCGTCTTGATACTGGAAACGAGCCGGAAAAGGGACTTGTGGCGGTGGATTTTCGGGCCGGACTGGCGCTGCTTCCATTTTTGCCGATGAGTCCGGGCGATATAAAACTTATCTGGCAGGGCCTGAATCGAGGCTCGCTGGTGCAGTTTGACAGGGGTGATTTAAATAAGCTGAAAAGCTATATCGACGACCATAAAGAACACTTCAGCGATATGCAGGATTTGTTTGATAAACTTACTGAGGCTGATGATATTTATAGAAATTCGATTCCTGATATAACGCACAATCATATTCGATTGCTGTCCAGCGGCAAATTGTGGTCAACTATTTTCAGTAGTGCAGTTATCGGCTGGAGAGTAAGGAATATCATCGATGAAAAAAGTTTTGAGAAATTACGCAACAGCAAATTCAAGACTTTTTTTTTCTTTTTGCTCGGTCTTTTGCCGATTTTGGGCTCCTGTTTTCGGAAATTCTGGTGTCACGAATATTGGCGAAAACACTACATCGGTATTTTGACCAGTGCGGGGTATTTCAAAAAGGCTCTCAACGGCAAAATTATCGAACTGTCGATGTCCTGGTACAGGGCAGGGGCGATTTCTCAGGCAAAGGCAGAGAAATTTTTGCAGCAGCGGTGGCGGATTTTGTATCATCTGCCGTTTCTGCTTTTGGTCTTTCCATTTTTGCACAGGCTTTTGACGGATTGGCAGTTCGCGAAGGAAAAACTTTATTATTTAACGGTAAGGCCGGTCAGGCTGTATTTTAACGCCGAGCTTCGCAAGCAATGGCTCGGTGATATGGTCGAGCAGGGGCAGAAAAAACATATTCTCGCCGATGAAGATGCGCAGACAATTCTGTCTCAAATTAATGAGCCTTTTATCGACAAGTATCTAAAGAGCCTTGCGGTTCACATTTGTACGTTGCCCGTAACGCAGATTGTTTCGGTTGCGATTGCGGTTATTTACTGGCTTACGCATCGGAGCGACCCAAATGCATGGGCAGTTGGGTTGGGTATTATCGCAATCTTTCAGGTGGTTCCGATTTCGCCCGGCTCGCTTACCCGCGGCTTATATGTCGTTTATATGGTTATAAAGGACAGAAGTTTCAAGGATTATAATATTGCGGTCTTTTTGGGATTTTTTAAATATGTCGGCTATCTTGCGTTTCCGATACAGATGACATACCGCTATCCTGCGCTTGCGAGATTTATGGCGGCGCACTGGGCGACCGATGCGGTGCATATTGTGCCGGTCTTCGGAGAAAGAGGCGCGTTGCTCGAACATGCAATTTTCTGTATTTTTTATAATTGGCCGCTGACAATCCGCAGGCGTATGCAGGCAAGGGCGGCGCTTCGCGAAAAACTGACGGTGCGATATTGGCACATACTGCCGATTGCTATTGCCGCTGTGATGGTGCTGAAGTTTTTTGTGCAATGGCATTTTAATACCGCTGTCATTTTAATTTCTCTTATCGGAGGCGCATTGACGACAATTTACTGCGGCAAGGCGGGGCTCTTGAAAAGATTTACCACTGCTGCTGCAGGCGGCTTTTTTACGGCAATTGTTTATACACTTTTGGGTGTTATTATGAACGGCGAACCCGCCACTGATATAATTATTTCCGCAATTTGGCGATGTTTCGGATTCACGATAGTATCGATTATTGGAGCAATTTTTACCGAAATGTTACTTCCGGATGTCGAAAACCGTTTAAATTAAAAGGGTTACGAATTTTATTTGTTTTTATCGGGCTTTTATGGGAGAATACCGCCGAAATGAGTTTTATGGAGTGAGTCCCGTTAGAAAATTGCAGGCCGATAGAAAGCCTTGTATCGCAGTATTTTCTAACAGGATTTACCGGTAGCTGTTTATTGTCGTTTTTCTAACGGGATGAGGCTTTATGTCGATTAGTTACAATTCATTTTGTGACGATTTTTACGTTGATATGTATATAAACACGCGGTTTGATCTGCCTTCGGACAGGGACATCCTGCTTACCTTTTTCGAAAGAATTAAAAAGCAGTTTCCATCAATGGCCACCCTTGGCAGAGACGGCACCGAGTTCTGTCTCGATGAAGACCCCAAGTCGGAACCGAACCGCTGGGCGAGTGTGGATGTCGATCGTCTGGGCGCAGGCTGTGTCAGTCCGGAATCTTTCCAACAGGCATTTGAACTGCCGAAGTTTGTAATCGAGCTTATTCCTTATATGCTCGGCATCCGCAGTCTGGATATCGAGTCGCTGGACTTGACTTTCGGAATGGATTTTGATTACGCGTGCAATCATAATGAGATAATCGCCGAGGCGCTTTTTGGCGGTTCTTCTTTTTCGAAGGTTTTCGGTATATCCGGTTCCGGACCGCTGAATCTTTCGCCTTCTGTAATACTTGCTCTTGATGACGACTGTTCTACAAGGGCGAGACTCGCCGTTGAGGCCAGAACCAATGAGGATGAGATGCGAAGCGGAAAATTTGACTCCGACAAGCCCATAAGTATGTATCTGACGGTTAGGCAGTATCCGCAGGCCGGACAGAATTTCGAGATGATTCCTGTTTTTAACAAGCTTTGCGGGCTGGCGGTCGAGATTATGGATGAAAAAGTGGTGCCGAACATTGTTATGCCTCTTACTAATGCGATAGCGCACAGAAGATAACAGAATTACGGTTTTAAAGGATTTTTTGGAGGTTAGATATGGCTGTTGTTGCGCCGTTTAGTCAGTACAAAAAAACAAATCATAAAATTTACATCCTTATGCTGGTGGTTGCGGCCGCGTGGTTTGCTTATGATGGATATTTCAGCAGGAAATTCAAGGCCAAGCATACCAAAGACGGTGTTGCCGACTCTACCCTTGTTTTTCACCGCAAGGGCCCGCCTTATCTTTTGGCAGGGGCAGTGGTGATTGCGGTTTATTCGCTGATAGCAAGAAATAAAAAGATTGTAGCCGACGAGCAGGAGCTTGTCCTGAGCGCAAAGGAAAAAATCCCCTACAGCTCCATAGAAAGCATTAACAAAACAAATTACGACTCAAAGGGTTATTTTATTATTGCCTATAAAGATAGTGCCGGCAAAGAACTGCAAAAGAAGATAAGCAACCGAACTTTTGATAATCTTGATGCAGTTGTTGAATTACTTGTATCGAAAATCACCGGCTGAGAAGTAATTAGCGTTCATTTGTGCCTGCCCTCCGTAGCTTTAGCGGAGGGGGGTTAATTCGTAATTTTTTATAAGGAATCGATGTGAATACCTGCGTTGTTGGTTTGCAGTGGGGCGATGAAGGCAAGGGCAAAATTGTCGATATTCTTGCCGGAGAGAATGATATTGTAGTCCGTTACGGCGGCGGTGCAAACGCCGGCCATACGGTAGTTATCGGCGATACGAGATTTGCGCTGCATCTTCTGCCCAGTGGTTCTGTCAGGCCGAAAGCTGCCTGCGTTATCGCAAACGGAGTTGTCGTTGACCCGGAAGTATTACTCGGCGAGATTGATTCTCTTGCGCAAAAAGGTATCGGCCTTGACGGCAGGTTATTCATCAGCGAAAACGCCCACGTTGTCCTTGACTATCACAAGGCCGAAGACAGGCTCAGAGAAGAAGCCCTCGGCAAAGATAAAATCGGCACGACTATTCGCGGTATCGGCCCCTGTTATGCCGACAAGGTTGGCAGAAGCTTTGCGATAAGAATGGCTGATTTGCTGGAGCCGGAAAATTTAAAGGAAAAGCTCGAGAAAATAGTCGATTATAAAAATAAGATTTTTGCAGCGCTGTATAACGCCGAACCGCTAAGTGCAGCGGATATTTTTGAAAAATGCAAAATGTATTCCCAAAAGCTGTCGAAATATGTCTGTGATACTACAGCGTATCTGCACGAACAAATCGACGCCGGCAAAAATATCCTTTTCGAAGGCGCCCAGGGCTCGTTGCTTGATATTGACCATGGTACATTTCCATTTGTAACAAGCTCGAATTCAAGCTCTCTGGGAGTCGGGCCGGGCTGCGGTGTGCCGGCAGGGATGATTGGCAGGTTTTTGGGAGTTGTAAAGGCCTATACGACCCGTGTCGGGGCGGGACCGTTTCCGACAGAGCTTGATAACGAAATCGGTCAATATATAAGGGACAAAGGCCACGAATACGGCACGACTACCGGCCGGCCGAGACGGTGCGGCTGGTTTGATGCAATGGCCGTTAAATACACCGTTAAAATCGGCGGCATAACTGAAATGGCGATGATGCATCTCGATACGCTGGCGGGACTCGACGAGCTTAAAATATGTACAGGCTATACGAGCGATGGAAAAGAGGTTAAAATGTTCCCCGTCAATATCGACAGGCTTGCGAAAGTCCAGTGCCGTTTCGAGACGTTAAAAGGGTTCGGCCAGGAAATAACCGATGTTGATAATTTTGACAAGCTTCCCGAGCAGGCGAAAAATTATCTCAAAGCCGTTGCCAAGGCCGTTGGAATACCCGTTACAATAATCGGCATAGGCCCGGCAAGGAAGCAGACAATTTTCAGGAAATAGGATTTTGACGCCGAAACAAATACCGGATATCAAGGCGAACCGCATTGCGACGGCAAAAAGGCTCGGCATCGAGCTTGAAAAGATTCCTCATCATATCGCGATTATAATGGACGGCAACGGCAGGTGGGCGACGAAGCGGGGACTGCCGCGTTTCCAGGGTCATCGGCAGGGCGCCAGAACGGTAGAGAAAATCGTCGATTACTGCGTCGATGTGGGGATTGAAGCTTTGACGCTTTATTCGTTCAGTATGCAGAACTGGAAACGGCCGAAGCTGGAAGTTACATTTCTGATGCAGCTTTATACCCGTTATCTTATCGGGATAAGAAAAACCCTCAAAGAACATAATGTAAGGCTGGTTCACATGGGCAGGACTGAAAAACTGCCGCTCAAACTTGTCAGGGAACTGAATAAAACAGTTGAAATTTCCTCAGAATATACGGGTATGGTTCTTGCACTGGCCTTGAATTACGGCAGCCGGGAGGAAATTATCGACGGCGTCAAGAAAATCTGCCGCAAGTGCGTCGATGGAGAGCTGGATGTAGAAGAAATCGACGAAAATCTTATCAGCAATAGTCTTTATACCGCCTCGCTGCCTGACCCGGATTTGCTGATAAGGACTTCGGACGAGAAAAGAATCAGCAATTTTCTTTTATGGCAGATTTCATATACCGAATTTTATGTGACAGACACTCTTTGGCCTGATTTTGCTCCTGCGGATATTGACAAGGCTATAATCGAATACTCCAAACGCGCAAGACGTCTGGGAGATATAAAACCGTCTTTGGTCTGATTTTTATCGGAAATTATCAATGCTTAAATACAGACTAATCTTCGGTACATTAATGACGATAGCTTTTATCGGGCTGGTGTTTTTTGACGGCCGGCTGGATGGCAGTTTGAGTTCGCAAGAACCCGATGCCGCTGTACAGGCGACACTTCTTACGATTTTTTTAATTATCGTAGCGATACCTGCGAATATCGAACTGTCCAAACTTATAAACTCGAGCGGGGCTAAAATTTTCCTGCCCATTACCATAGCGGGCAGCATTTTGCTTTCCACCGGCTGGTACTGGTCGCAGTTTTTTGACGACAGCAATCGATTTGCGGCCTTGTTTTTTATTCTCGTTATTTGCCTGTGTACCCTTGCAATTTTTTTATGGCAGGGCATCCGCTACGCAGCCGTCGGTGCGTTCGCGAATTGCGGGGCCAACCTTCTTTCGATAGTTTATCTTGGCGCGTTGACCAGTTTTGTAATAGCGATAAGAATAGATTTTGGCCCTATCGTATTTCTGGCATATATTTTTACTATAAAGTGTTCTGATATAGGGGCTTACACGTTTGGCAGGCTTTTCGGCAAACACAAATTTTCGCCGGTTTTGAGCCCCAAAAAGACGTGGGAAGGTATGGCCGGCGGGGTGATTTTCGCCGTTGCCGCAGCGGCGATATTCGCCTTGGTCTTTGATATAATGAGCCTTGCTGAAGCGGCGATTTTTGGCGTTGTTTTTGCCTTTCTCGGCCAGCTCGGCGACTTGGCAGAGTCGATGCTCAAACGTGCGGCCGAGCAAAAGGATTCGGCCGGCAGCGTTCCCGGTTTTGGCGGAATTCTTGACGTGATTGATTCGCCGCTGGCTACTGCTGTTTTTGCTTATTTATTTTTCCTAATAATTTTTTAAGGCGGTCGATTGGAAATTACTGTTCAATTACTTTCGAGCAAGAGACTTGAACTTTTCGGTCCTGCTGACGAACATCTGCGAATGGTTCGTGCCCGTTGCGGAGTTCACATTGCCGCGAGGGACGATTCGGTTGTTATCTCCGGCCAGGAGCAGGCCGTCCGAAAGGCCGAGCAGGTTGTCGGACTGATGGAAAAGCACCTTACCCGGTTCGGCAGGCTCAACGCCAACGACATAATCGGGCTGATGAGCAAGGTCGAACTCGATGTCGAGCCGGACGAGGTTTTCGGTGTTTCCGTATATTCGCCCAAGAAGGTTATAAAGCCTTTTACCCGCGGACAGAGGCGGTATATGGAGGCGATGCTGAATTACGATTTGACTTTCTGCACGGGGCCGGCGGGGACGGGCAAAACATATCTTGCCGTGGCTGCGGCGGTCTCAATGCTGAAGGAAAAACAGATAAGAAAAATTGTTCTTGCCCGGCCCGCGGTCGAGGCGGGCGAAAAACTCGGCTTTCTGCCGGGCGATATGCAGGCGAAAGTAAATCCGTATCTTCGGCCGCTTTTCGACAGCCTCGAAGATATGATGGAATTTTCCCAGATGCGAAAACTGATGGAAATAGACATTATCGAGGTTATTCCGCTTGCGTTTATGCGAGGCAGGACCCTCAATGAAGCTTGTATTATCTGCGACGAGGCGCAGAATACTTCGCCGACGCAGATGCTGATGTTCCTTACCCGTATGGGCAGGGGCTCGAAAATGATTATCACAGGCGATATTACCCAGATTGACCTCGAAAGGGGCGTAAAAAGCGGAATGCTCGATGCGATGGAGACCCTTGCCGGGACGGAAGGAATATCATTAATAGGTCTTGACGACACGGACATTGTCCGGCACAATCTTGTCCAGAATATAGTACAGGCTTACGAAGCGAAAAAGAAAAAGCATACGCGGCAATAAATGGCGATACTAAAAAAAAACTTAAATCCGAGGCGTAAGCAAATCCGGGAGGCTATGGCCGCCGAGAGATTTACCAAGCTTGTCGGGATAGTCAACAGCGGTATGCTGACGGCGGTGTCGATACTCGTTGTTTTTGCCGCGGTCTGTTCGCTGCTGCTGAGCCTTAAAACCGGGCGGGAGGTTCTTGCCTGGCGGCCCTGGTATCAGATACTGGCTGTTGTTCTTTTTGTCGCCTCCCTGTCTTTCGCCGCTGCCGTCAAAATTTACCGCTATAATTACAGGCTTATTAGAACGCCTCTTCGTGCGATAGCGCTGGCGGGCTTATTTTTAATCCTGCTTGCGTTTACGAAGCTCGGCACATTTTTCCCCGGCAGCGTTTATATGTCGGTTGCCGCCGCGGTCGCCTGTTCGATAATTCTTACGATTGCCTATGACCAGCGGTTTGCACTGGCTATGGGAGTTTTGTATTCGATGCTGGCCTGTATTGCCGCCGGTTTCGAGACGGATTTCGGATTGTTTCTCACTATGAGTGCCGGGACGGTTTCGAGCTGTTTTCTGCTGCGGGAAATCAGGACACGGATAAAGATTCTCGAAGTCGGAGTTTTCGCCGGCGCTGCGGTTTTCGTAATAAGTTTTGCGACGGACCTTTTTGAATTCGGTTTTAACCGCCATATTTTTGCTGATGCCGGCTGGACCGCTGCGGCTGTGATAGCCATAAGCGTTTTTATTCAGGCGCTGTTGCCGATAATCGAAAAGGTATTCCGCATCGCGACGAGTATGACGCTGCTGGATTACAGCGATGCCAACCAGCCATTGCTGAAGAAACTTGCGATGGAGGCGCCCGGCACTTACAGTCATAGTCTTCTGATAGGTTCCATCGCCGAGGCCGCGGCCGAATCGATTTACGCAAACGGTCTGCTTTGCCGGGTCGGCGCCTATTATCACGACATCGGCAAAATCGGCAAACCTCGCTATTTCGTTGAAAACCAGATGGGCACCGCGAGCCGCCACGACCAGCTTTCTCCTGTTATGAGTCAGTTGGTGATTGTCGGTCATGTCAAGGACGGCATAGAGCTTGCCGAGGAATATAAGCTGCCTGCGGTTATAAGACAGTTTATCGAAACTCATCACGGCACGACCCTGATTGAATATTTTTATGAGGAAGCCAAAAAGAAAGCCGACCCCACAGGCAATCAGCCTCAGGAATCGGAATTCAGGTATCCCGGCCCGCGTCCTCAAACCAAAGAGGCGGCGATAGTTATGTTGGCTGATGGAGTCGAGGGAGCGGTAAGGTCCCTGACCGAAATCACGCCGACGAAAATTGAGACAGTTGTGCATAATATGGCGATGAAACGGCTTCAGGACGGCCAGTTCGACCAGTGCGAGCTTACGCTCAAGGAATTGAGCAAGATAGAAGAAGCGATTTCGAAAAGCCTTGCCGGACATTATCACGGCAGAGTGGCATATCCGTCTACCGATAAGCTTCAGCACAGCGCCGCTGAACAAGAGACCGAAAATGCCTAAAAAGAATGTTACTCCATCATCAGGTATCAAGGTAAATATCTGTACAGAATGCAAGGCTGTTGCTTTCGACAAACGGCAGATTATCAATCTTGTCAGCCAGACCGCCGAACATTTCGATGTCATAAAAGCTCAGGTAAATATCGCTATTCTCGATGACAGGCAAATTGTCGATATAAACCGCCGCTTTCTCGATAAGAATGGTACTACGGATGTTATCAGCTTTGATATTTCAGACGACGACAGCAAAGAAAAAACTTTCGATATCGCCGTAAACGCCCAACTTGCGAAAAAACAGGCCCAAAACCGCGGTCATACCGCCCAGGCCGAGCTTGCACTTTATATCCTGCACGGCCTGCTGCATAATCTCGGATTTGACGATTCGACAAGCCGCAAGGCCGCCAAAATGCACAAGACAGAGGACGATATTCTGGAAAAATTTGGTTTCGGTGCTGTGTATGATGCTGAAAAAAGATAGAGGCATTTGCATTCGTACCACGGACTATTCCGAAAGTTCGCAGATACTGACTTTCTTTAGCCGGGACAACGGCAAAATAGGCGTTATTGCAAAAGGCTCAAGACGGCCGAAATCGTCTTTTACGGGCACTATTGAAATTTGCACCATCGGCGATATGGTCTTTTCGCACAGGGACAACGAAAAACTTGGTACGCTAACGGAATTTAACCCGACTTTTCTCGGCCTTGATATCCGCAAAAAACTGCTCGCCCTTAATTGTGCGTATTTCGTTGCCGAAATGCTGAACCTGTTTACAAAAGAACTCGACCCGCATCCTGCTCTTTTTGACGAGGCGGCATTATTTTTGCAAAAACTTCAGGAAAATCCGCCGGACAAGATTCTTCCGTTCCTGATACTGTTCGAATTTGCACTGCTGGAGCAAACAGGCTCACAGCCGCTCTGCGACAGCTGCGCAAACTGCAAAAGAAAATTTGACGCCGGATGGAAACAATATTTTTTCAGTCACTCTGCTCCGGGCCTGGTCTGTCGCGATTGCGAACCAGCTTTTGTTGACAAGAAAATAATTACTCCTGATTGTGCTGCCTGTTTGAATCAGCCGGCAAAGGTTTTAAATGCCAAACCTGCCGTGCTTGGGGATGTTGAAAAAATCCTGATTGAGTATATTACGAATGTGATCGAAAGACCGCCTAAAACGGCGCCGATGATTTTGGAGCTAATCCGCCAGAGGCGGACAAGTTAAGACTATTTAGCTCTTGATAAATATGAGCCGTTTTCCGTGCTGACCTTTATAACCTCGCCGACCTCTATAAAAGGCGGAACTCGCGTTTTCAGGCCCGTTTCCAGCACTGCGTCTTTCAATTGATTTGTTGCCGTTGCCCCTTTCGGTTGAGGCGTCGTCTCCGTAACGGTCAATTCAACGATTTTCGGCAGTTCGATTGATACTACCTTTCCTTCGTGTACGAGGGTCGTAATAATGGCATCGGGTTTAAGATAGCCGATTTGTTCGGCGACCATTTCCTTCGGTATGGTAACCTGGTCGAATGTTTCGTTGTCCATCAGGACCAAACCGTGGGCATCGGAATAGAGATATTGCTTATCGCGTCTGTCGAGAAAGGCCTGCTTGACGTCTTCGGTTGAACGGAGTCTTTTTTCGAACATAATACCGTCTTTAACGCTGCGAAGCTTAGCCTGTACAAACGCCCGCAAGTTTCCCGGCGTAACGTGTGTTGATTGAACACAGATGCAGAGTTTACCGTCAAACATAACGCCCATACCGGGTCTTAATTCACTTGCCTTCACAATTACTCCCTGAAAAACCTTATTTTCTAATGGAGTGAGAAATATAGCTTTTTTTCTGTCTGCGCGTCAAGGATAAATTTGTAAAGGTTTAAGCCGGATTGTATAATGTGTGATATGCTGCTCCTGATGATATTTGCTGTACGGGCAAAAATAAGCTTGAAAACAGCAGAGAAAAGATTTAATTATCGAGGCATTGATTTTGCAGGAGTTAGCTGTTTTTAGAAGAGTAAGTTGGTTTTTTATTATTTATGGTGATTAGAATATGAAAATAGCTCTGATTACAGGGATAACGGGACAAGACGGTTCGTATTTGGCAGAGTTTCTGCTAAAAAAAGACTATGAGGTTTGGGGCATAACCAGAAGAAGTTCTTCATTTAATACAGGCAGAATCGATTATCTATATAAAGACCCTCATGAGAAAAGCAGGCTCAAGCTTGTTTATGGAGATATGACAGACGGTGTCAATCTTTCCAGTATATTAAACGATATCAAGCCCGACGAAGTTTATAATCTTGCCGCTCAGAGTCATGTGCGAGTCAGTTTTGACCAGCCGATATATACTGCGAATGTTGATGGAATTGGAACGCTTCGGTTGCTTGAGGCTGTGCGGAAAATGCAAAAACCGGCAAAGTTTTACCAGGCTTCAAGCAGCGAAATGTACGGCAAAGCAGTCGAAATGCCTCAAAGTGAGAAAACGCCTTTTTATCCGAGGAGTCCTTACGGTTGTGCGAAGGTATATAGTTTTTGGCAGACGGTAAATTATCGTGAAGCCTATAAAATATTTGCCTGCAACGGCATACTGTTTAATCATGAGTCGCCCAGACGAGGGGAGACGTTTGTAACGAGAAAGATAACCCGTGCAGCGACAAGGATAAAACTAGGCCTTCAGGAGAAATTATATCTCGGAAATCTGGATGCCAAGCGGGACTGGGGTTTTGCAGGCGATTATGTGGAAGCAATGTGGCTTATGATGCAACAGGATAAACCAGATGATTATGTGATTGCTACAGGCCAAACGCATTCTGTTCGAGAATTTCTGGACGAAGTGTTTGGATATCTTGAGCTTGATTGGGAAAAGTATGTCGAAAAAGATACACGATATTACCGTCCGACAGAGGTGGATGTTTTGCAGGGCGATGCGAGCAAGGCCGAAAAATATTTAAAATGGAGACCTAAAGTAACTTTTAAACAATTAGCAAGAATGATGACAGATGCCGATATGAAACTGGCGAAACAGGAAAAAATACTGAAAGAACACGGGCAATAAGTGTCAGACTACTTTAAAAATAAGCGTATAGTTGTAACAGGAGGAGCAGGCTTTCTTGGGAGCTATGTTACAGAAGCGTTGCGTAAGAGAGAATGTAAAAATATTCTTGTGCCCCAGATTCAGGATTATAATCTTGTTAAGCTTGATGATATAATCCGAATGTATGAGGATATGAAGCCGGACGTTGTTATTCATCTGGCTGCCGTTGTCGGCGGAATTGGCGCCAATAGGGCCCATCCCGGTCGTTTTTTCTATGAAAATCTTATAATGGGCATTCAGCTTATCGAGCAGGCAAGGATAAGGAATATAGAGAAATTTGTTGCTATCGGAACAGTTTGTACTTATCCAAAGTTTACGCCTGTACCTTTTAAGGAAGAAGATATATGGAACGGTTATCCAGAGGAAACCAACGCACCCTATGGCTTAGCAAAAAAAATGCTGCTTGTTCAATCGCAGTCATATCGGGATGAGTACGGTTTTAATTCTATTTTCCTTGTTCCGGTAAACCTTTACGGTCCGAGGGACAACTTTGACCCCCAAAGCAGTCATGTTATACCGGCGTTGATAAAAAAATGTGTTGATGCCGTTCAAAACGGGAATGGCCGTATATGCTGCTGGGGTACGGGCAATGCTTCGCGGGAATTCATTTACGCACAGGATGCAGCCGAAGGAATTTTGCTGGCAACAGAACATTATAATAGTTCTGAACCGGTTAATATCGGGACGGGCTTTGAAATAACAATTAAACATTTGGCTGAAAAAATTGCCGGTATCACGGGTTTTCGTGGACAAATTTGTTGGGATAATGCCAATCCAGATGGACAGCCGAGACGCTGTCTGGATATAAGCAAGGCACAAAAGCTGTTCGGCTTTAAAGCCAAAACCAATTTCGACAAAGGATTAAAAGAAACTATTGAATGGTACAATAAATGGGGCAAGGTCAGGTGTATATGAAAAAATGCCGAATATGTAAATCACCGATTGAACCATTTATATCTTTTGGTAAAATGCCGATAGCAAATGGGTTTTTGACTCGTGAGCAATTTGCGCAGGGCAGAAAGAGACCGTCGTTTTTTTATTATTCTGTCTCAATAGTGCCTGAACTTTTTCAGTTGTGCCCGGATAAACGGTACTTCTTATGATTATATGTTGCTGGTCATTCAGCAGGGAGATTATTTCTTCAAAGAAGTTTTTAAAGAGAGTAAACTGGGGATTAAGATGTTCGTCTATGGGTGTGCCTATTGTCAGAATAACAAAAGAGCTCTGGGATATTACATTTTTATCAGAGCTTATAAATAGAGTTTTGTCGATTGTTTCCTGAAGTGGTTTTTCTGTATCGGCCTCTAAAAATGGTATCCTGCCTTTTGACGCCATATCAATCGCGTCCTGGTTTATGTCATAAAGTATTACTTTTTTTCCTGTTTTTGCGAATGATATGCCCAGGGGGCAGACCAATATGACCGAGGCCCCCAATTACACATATATCATACAAAAATTTTTCCATAAGATGCCGTTTTCTGTAAAATTGACCTTATTCTTTTAGGCGTTTATAGTTCTTGAAAAGTCTGGTTTAAAACGATTATGTACAAAAAGTAAAGATTAAGGATACCTCTAAAAATTCATTTTGGCGGCAGAGCAAATCTTTTTGTCGCCGGTCTATGTCAGACAAAAGCCACTTTATCTATTGATAAAGCTGATTTGTCTTCCTTGCCGGCGAGCAAAAATCTTCTACTTGCCGCCCA
>JAHJUV010000127.1 GCA_018828825.1 Planctomycetota bacterium
ACGTTTGTCACTGTTCCACCTGGCACTATTATCGTTCGCATGAAGTTCGGCCTTCTCATGAGAAACAATTTCCCGATGAAAAATTCTCCCCGAGATATTCAAGTCTGGCGCAATTAAATTGCCTTTGCCTGAGATGGTGTCGTCTTTGAATTCGTCACCATAATCGGAATCGCGAACATCTCGAATGTTATGAACCATTGGATCCAATGAATTCTTGCCACCCACCGCAGATGTCATAATTGCCTGGCCGCTGTTGATTATTTCCTCTTCAATTTTCACCCTCAGTGCCGGGGTATCTATTCTCCTTGTGGTCAGATTTAATATCTGGCCGGTGGAAATTACATATTTATTACCATTGTTATCCAATATTCCGGAGGTAAGTATTGATTCAGCCATTTTCCCCGCCACCAAATCAAAGTCGCGGTAATCAAGATCCATAACCTCTTTGCCCTCATCGTTGACTGTGTCAATTCTCTGGACTTCATTACAGCCAATAAAGCAAAAGCTCAAAACTAATAATATGATAGTGCTTAATAATTTAGATTTCATTATTTACTCCCATTTTTTTGTGTCAATTTTTACATCCACCGCTTTTGTTGTTGGAGCGATGACCTTAAAATTATATTTCGATTTGCCGGTTACAGACATTGGCATCCATGTACTTGTCCTGCTTGGAATTGTCATGCCGTCGGCATCAATCCATTCGGGTCTATACCAGAATCTTTTTGTGAATTGCGAATTATTGTGTCCTTTAACATGAAATTCTAATAAGCCATTATTATTGACTTCCTTAGATGTTTCATCAACCGCAACACCTTCACCAAGCAGGGCACTGCACGCAAAGGCGATTGGGCTGACCACTGCATTATTAGTGAGGGAGTCGTTCCTGACACCTCTTCTGAGATTGATTTTCTGGTCATTTTCGCCGCAGCCTGTTGCGATAAATGCTATGGCGATAAATAACAGATTTAGCAATAACTTCATTTTTTTCTCCTATTTAATAATTAACGTATAGCCTCAAATTTAATCGTATAAACACCATCAATAAGTTCCTCGTCAAGCAGTCGGTAATATCCAGCTTCTGGCTTTTTGCCTTCTTTCATAACGATATTTTTCGAGGAACATACTTCTGCAATTTTATTCAACATCCAGTTTCTGGCTTCAAGACCTTTTCCCGTTACCGATATAGATCCCTGCTGAGTTTCTTCATCATAAATAAGTTCATGTTCTATTTTTGGTGCGGATTGTGTTTGCTCGCTGTGCTTAACGTAAGATTCATTTATCGGATTTATCACCTGAGTTATACGCCCATCATAATCTTCTGGTATTTCAAGCAAAACACGAAAGCCAAGATATTTCTTATCTGCTCCATGCCCCTTATTTTCCCTGGCCGCTGACCTGAGTTTGTCGGGGTCTGTATTCCATGCCCCACCTCTTACAACTCTTCCTTTGCCCTCAACAGGCCCCTTAGGGTCTGTTTCAGAACTTTTTTTGTAATAATTTGAACTGTAAAAATCATTGCACCACTCCCATACGTTTCCGTGCATATCACGCAATCCGAAAGCATTAGGTGGATATTTCCCCACCGGGCTGGTCATTTTCAGATACATTCCCAAGGGGCTGTTATTGTAACTTTTTCTGTAATCGTAATTGGCCTGTTCAGGCGTAATGGACTGGCCTGTATAAAACGGTGTCCTCGTACCTGCTCGACAGGCGTATTCCCACTCGGCTTCGCTGGGTAGTCGGAATTTCAGACCAAACTTATTCGTGAGACTCCCTATGAAACCGTTTATATGAAACCAGTTCACATTTTCCATCGGCATTCCATTGCCTGTGAACTTGGTTTTACGCATGCCCATAATCATACCGTATTGAAGTTGGCTAACTTCAAATTTGCCCAGATAAAAATTTTTGGTAATTTCTACCTTATGCAAAGGGCCTTCATCTGAACGTCGCAACCTTTCATCACTAGGTGAACCCATAAAAAATGTTCCGGCCGGAATAAACATCATGTCCAAATTTATGTCTTCACTAAGCATGACGGATATTTTCGTTGGGAGATTTAGACCAGTCGCGGCAATTTCTTGTAGAAATTTAGCTTCTTCGGCACTGGCAGGATTTAGAACATCTGGATTTAGTTCTTGTCTCTTCGCGAAACATACAGCTGATAAAATCAAAAGTATTGAGAAAATCTGATATTTCACTTTTACTTTCTCTAAAAAAGTTTTTCTATCTCCTATGTTATTAATAGAATTATATCTCTTTTCTCCTCAAACTTTACCCGCCTTATCTCGGCGGGTCAACAATAAAATATCCCTTTTAATAGCCCTAACTTGAGGTTAAAATATATGATTATGAAC
>JAHJUV010000040.1 GCA_018828825.1 Planctomycetota bacterium
CAGGTCTGGACAAAATCCTCGCCGCTTACAGGCACGCCGTCGACGAAAAATACCGTTTCTACTCATACGGCGACTGTATGCTGATTTTATAACCCCTTTGATTGCAAATGGTTATATCTAAAAACCGCCATAAATAATTAAAGTGTTTGCCTTTTCTGTCGAAAATTTATAGAATCTTCACCTTGTACTTTTTTAATACCCTTCTTAGTGTATAATTTTCGTTGGAATGAGATTTTTAAAATGATATTGACTCAGATTCTCGCCCCTGCCTGTGTTAAGGTTCCGCTCGACGGCAAAGACAAGCAGGCCGTTATGGCAGAACTCGTTGACGTACTCGACGCAAACAGGCTCCTCATCAATAAAGACGAAGTACTGCAGGCCGTTATCAGCAGGGAAGCCACAAGAAGCACCGGCATCGGTTCCGGCATCGCCATTCCCCACGGCAAATGCAAAGGCGTCAAAGAGCTCGTAATGGCCATTGGCATTTCGCGTCAGGGCATTGATTTCCAGAGCATTGATGAAAAGCCCGTTTACATTGTTGTGCTGCTCGCCTCGCCGACTGACAAGACCGGCCCACACATCCAGGCCCTTGCAAGAATCAGCAGATTAATGCTGGACGAGGATTTCAGGAACAAACTCCAGAACGCCCCTTCCGCAAAAGACCTCTACGACCTCATCAGTTCTAAAGAAGCTGAGTAAAATATTTACCCCGTCGATATGCCGTAGAGTTGATAAAACAGCAGGAAAAATAAAAGAGATTTAATTTACCTGCCCAAAAAGTGTCAACGCACTTGTTTTTGTGATAACAATATCAACAAACTGCCCTGCCAGATTTTCCGGGCCGTCAAAAACAGCAATAAAATCTCCCGCTGTCCTGCCGATAAGCTGGGGAACGCCTTGTTTATCTGTTTTATCAAGATGAGATTTCTTACTTGTACCCTCAACAAGGACTTTTACAGTCCTGCCGATGAAAGATTTATTCAAATTCTCACTGATTTTCTCCTGGACGGCAAGAAGCTTGATGTTTCTTTGCTTTTTTACCTCCATCGGCACATTATCGGCAAGCTTGCCATCAGCTCTTGTGCCGGGCCGGGGGGAATATTTGAATATAAAGCAGTTTTTGTATTGGGTTTTTTCGACAAGCTCAACGGTTTTTTGGAAATCTTCATCTGTCTCACCCGGAAAACCGACGATAAAATCGCCCGCTATGGCAATATCGGGCACAATATCTCTGGCTTTGTCTATAATTTCAAGATATTGGCCGCAAGTGTAGCCGCGACTCATCGCTTTCAGGATTTTATCCGAGCCGCTCTGGGCGGGAATGTGCAGGTATCGGCATATTTTCGGCAAATCTACCATCGCCTTAAAGATTCTTTCGTCAAAATTCTTCGGATAGCAGGTAACAAACTTGATCCATTCGATGCCGTTTATCTTGCTTACCTCATAAAGCAAATCGGCAAAAGAAGAACCATTATAACGATATGAATTTACCGTCTGGCCCAGCAGGGTTATCTGCTTTATGCCGGCATCGGCAAGTTTCTTAATCTGAGCTATAATTTTCTGCGGCGGCCTTGAAGCCTCGGGGCCTCTGACATAAGGTACAACACAATACGAACAGAAGTTATCGCAGCCCCGCATTACGCGAACATAGGCCTGGGCAGGAAGATTGTCCTGGGCCAAATCATAAAGCAATTCAAAATCATCAAGCTGGTCCGATTGCTGCTGTTGGGGATTATGCCTGATATCGCTGCTTACAGCGGCCAATTTCGTATTTTGCTCGATTGTTTTATTTACAAGACCGACGAGTTGGGGTATCTGCAGTGGGCCACAGACGATATTTACCACTTCGTATCTGAGTAAATCTTCCTTTAATCTTTGAGCCATACAGCCGAACACGGCGACGATAATTCCGGGCTGGGTCTTTTTTATATGTTTCAGATGCCCCAGAAGCGATAAGACCCGTTCCTCAGCGTGTTGACGGACAGAGCAGGTATTAATAAGCACAATATCAGCTTCACTCGGCTGGTCGGTCAATTCGAAGCCCGCATGAACAAACGAATTGATAACCAGGTTGGTGTCGAGCTTGTTCATCTGGCAACCGTAGGTTTGCACAAAAAATTCCATTTCTTATTTCCTTTATCTTTTGTGCAAACCTAAGCACGGTTGCTCCCGCGTATAGTTTTGCCAAAGCAAAACTGCGGGAGCACTAAAAAAATCCAATAGAAACACCAACATAAACTACCTTTCAGTATTCCTCCAAACCTAAGCATGGGTGCCCCCACGTTTAGATTTGCCGCTGCAAATCTGTGGGGGCAACCTTTAAATATGATTACATTGATTATTAATTTCATAAATTCTTATAAGTTCTTCTTTTTGCTGACGAGTTAATTTCTTAATATTCCTTTCTCTGCGTAAAGCATTCTTATAATACCGATATTCTTTGGCATAAACCAGCGTTACCGGCAATCTACTTCTCAAATATTTTGCCCCATTGCCACTATTGTGCAATGCAATTCGCTTATTCAAATCACTTGTATATCCCGTATAATAAGTACCGTCACTGCATTTAACGATATAAACAAAGTGTCTGCCCGTGCGTAAAATTTTTCTAGTCACAAAATTATAATAAGGCAGAAATGCGGAAAAGGGAAGAGGTTGATAAATTTTACTCCCGCTGTCTTCCTGAAAGCAGAACTATGTCTCTGAGCTGTTCGATATTCCTGGCGGCAAACCAGCGTTTCTCAAACTCTGGCTCGCTAACAATATGCGCAACCGACATAAGCGCCCTGAGATGATAATTCCTCTCGTCGGACGAGCCAATAAGGATAAACGCTGTTTTTACGGGTTCGTGCAACTCGGAAAAAACTGCACCATCCTTACAGCGGACAAGCAGAACTTCAAAAACATTCCGGCCGTCAACCACGATATGCGGTATGGCAAGGCCGGGCTTTATAACGGTTGTGGATTCCTTTTCCCTCTGTATAAAAAGCTTGTAAAGTTTATCCGCATCTATATTAAGCTTTTTCGACAGGGCCTGTGAGGCAGTATGGAAAAGGTCGGTTGCGGAAATTTTCCCCGGGACATCGAGAATATCACAGTTTTTGACAAGCTCATCGAACCTGTCGGTTATCACCTCGTCGCGCTGCAGCGCAATTTGTTTTAATTCCTCTTCAAGGCCGCTGCGCTGAATGTGTCTTGAAACAATTGTTTTTACGAGATAAACAATTGCTGATTCGCGGTCGATACGTTTTTGAACATAAAAAAGATACCAGACCATCGCGACAATCGCGAAAACGCCCGTCAGTGCCAGCGGGACATAGCCCATTTCAAAAATCAAGAACAGATATATTATTATCGTGCCAATCTGCATCCAGGGAGTAAAAGGCGCTTTAAACGTCGGCCGATATGTTTGGATTCCGCTGTGCCGCATTATAACCACTGAAGCGTTCATCAGGATAAACATAACAATCATTATAGTGGAGGCGGTTTTGACAAGGTCTTCGATTGACAGGGCAAAAATCACGAAGAGCATAAAACCCGCTGTCAGCAAAAGCGAAAAATGAGGCGTATGAAAGCGCCTGCTCGATTTGGAAAGGAACTGCGGCACAAGGCCGTCACGGCTCATAGCCATAGGAGTTCGAGATGCGCTCAAAAGTCCGGCATTTGCAGTAGTCGCAAAGGCAAGAAATGCGCCGATACCTATCAGGACTTCTCCGGCAACTCCCGCAACAGCTTTGCCAGCAAGGGCAATCGGGGCAAGTGACCCGCTCAAAACCTCCGGCGAAAGCACTCCTACCGCTGCGAAAACAACCAGTACATAAAGAATATTTACCACAAAAAAGGCCAGGAACATTCCGAGCGGAATATTCTTTGAGCCGTCACGCACTTCTTCAGAAACATCAATAACTTTTGTAAGCCCTCCGAAAGAAACAAATACCATTCCTGCAACGACAAAAATACTTTTGACGCCGAACGGCGCAAACGGCGAATACTGCTGCGGCTGGACAAAAGGCAACGCCTTAACTACAAACGCGACAAGAATTGCGATAAGGCCTACGACAAGACCAATCTGCAGGCCGCCTGTGCCTTTGACGCTTAAAATATTTACAAGCAGAAATAACAGGCACGTCCCTGCCGCAACGAGTTTGATTGTCAAATCACCACCGTTCGGGAAAAAAAACGTCGCCAAAGCACCGATACCTACCATTGCAAAGGTCGCCTTGAGCGCAATTGCGAGCCAGTTCGCAAAACCCGCAAAAGTACCCATCACCGGGCCAAGACTCCGCTCGACAAAAAAATAACTCCCGCCGGACTTTGGCATCGCCGTGGCAAGCTCGGCATTGGACAGCATTGAAGGAATCATCAAAAGACCGGCAAGAAAATAAGATATGACGACTGAAGGGCCTGCCTTTGCGAACGCAAGTCCTGGAAGGATAAAAAGACCGCTGCTAATCATAGCGCCGGCAGCGATACTGAAAACACCCATAAGCCCCAATTGTTTTTTGAGCATAACCCGGCCTCGGACAATTTGGAGACAATAATAACCTGAAAATATTTCTATGCAACCCTATATATACCGAGACCGGAAAAAACGCCGTTTTCTCCTTGACCAATAGACCACATTGGTATATTAAATATACCAATTTATTATATTTTCAGGCGTAAATGAACAAGGAACTCCTTCATATAAAACTTGTACGCGAGCTGATTGCCTTTATAGCGTCCGGCAAATACGAAGACGGGGTCAGGTTGCCCGCTGAACGAAAGCTCTGCGAGCAGTTCAACGTCAGCCGCGGCACGGTAAGACAGGGACTTTACGACCTTGAAAAGCTCGGCATATTAAAAATCAAGCCGGGCTCCGGCGCCTATGTCCAGAAGATTTCACAAAAAAAACTGCCGGCTCATCTTCTGCCGCTGGATTTCGCCAATGTAACATTTTCAGATATCATTTACGCACGCAAGGCAATCGAAACGGCCGCGATAACACTTGCCTGCGAAAAAATAAACGCCCATCAGATTGAAGAACTCCGGCAATTGACAGAAAAGATGGAGCAGGCAAAGGACAATCTTCTCGAGTTTCTCAAATTGGACACCCAGTTCCATCAGCTTATAATCCACGCAAGCGGAAATATGCCATTGGTTACGGCGTTCGCATCCATCGCGGAATATCATAAATATTCGCAGGTCTTTTCAAGTCTTTACGAAAGCGAGATACACACAGCGATAAATTTTCATAAGAAAATGCTTTCGGCACTGAATGACCACAACGTGAAAAATGCTGTAAAAGCAATCATTAAACATCTGGAACATACGGAACAGATAACAAAATCTGCAAAACAAAAAAATATTTTTGTTTAAAACATTATTTACAGATACATCGCAAAAACCGTTACGGAAAACATCTACGACAGGCACATCAAACGTATTTTTATTGACTAAATTTCTCTTCCGAGCAGTTTAAGAAGATTGTCTTTTGTCAAAAGTTTTAAGTCCTGCTGTCTTTCGACAAACGACCGGATGTCGGCAACCACTTTGTCCCACTCGTATTCTGAAATACGCAGGGCAGTTTCTTTTCTCCAGTTATCAATTGTAATTGCCTCGCCTTGCCAACCGGTCTGTTTTAAGGCGTTATCCAAAAGAATAATATTCGGCGCAGGCCAGGTTCTGTCGGACAGATACCAGAATAAATCGTAAATATCTCTGCCTTTCACATATTTGCGGCTTAATAGTGCGTGTAATTTTCCGGCAAGCAATGAAGCCTTATCGTAGTGCTGCAGGTTTAACAGACAATACTTCCTGATGATGCTCGTTTCAAAATTTGCACCGGCAGGCGGATTTGTATCAATTTCCACCTTAATAGAAACTGTTTCGCTGCGATGAGGCGAAAGCCCAAGCTCGTAAAGCATGCCCTCAAAATTTAAAAAGGCATTTTTTACCGCTTTTTCGGTCTTTGCCTTGATTGTTAGTGAATAACCCTCTGCAACAAAAACACTTTTAGCCCTCTTCATAAACTCCGTAAAATTGTCATCTACCCCTGCAGCGGCAAGAGAAAAATCCAAATCTTCCGAAAATCGCGGCATTGAATAAAGAAACCGCAAGGCTGTCCCACCGACAAATACCCAGCGTTCAAACGCTCCGCTTTCCATAAGACTTTCAAGCAATCTTACCTGTAAATATTCACGCACAATACATCTTGCAAGATTATTATCCTGAATTTTTTCAATAATTTGTTTGATATACTCTTTCATAGTTCAACGCCTTGTAATTCATCAATTATTCTCTTAATATTCGATACTGCCCTTTCGAGTTTATGACTTTTGGACTTTTTTGCATATTCATCAAGCACATCTTTATTAAGCCGGCTGAAATTCTGCAATCTAATCTCATCAATAAATTCTCTTCTGTCTCCGCCAGCAGTTAAATAAATCCAATCGAGCAAAGCTTTTTCCGGCCGGGCAACAAAGGCCTGCTGTTTGGCTGATAATTCAGCCTTATAATAACCCCAGAAAAATTTTTGACTGATATGCCTGTATTCAAATCGGCCAAGCGGAGTTTCTAATCTCTCAGGTCTGCCGACCGTTACACTTGTAACAACAGGAACAAATTCCGGAATCATTCCATACCAAGCCAAGGCCGACTGAAGACTCACATAAGATGGCAATTTCAATCTGTTGGCAATAGTGAATGCCTCCGGTTTGACTTTTCTGTAAGGCTCGGCAAGTATATATAAACCCTTGTGTAATCTTATAAGCCTGCCGTCTTTAACCCAGCGATTGAGCTGCAATCTCACTTGGGCCAGATTCTGACCTGCAACCATAAATCTAGTCGTAAAACACGACAAATTTGCTGTTCTCTTTAGTAATTCTTCAAATTCCATAGCATAAATACATCATAAATGATAAATTATTGCAATATATTTTTCGACATGTGTTTATGCAAACTTTAAAGATAAATAATTGTATTTTGGACTATATTTGTCCTTATAGCTTAATGTTTCCCTTGCCTCACCTGCGTTTAACGATATACTATTGGTTTTTTCGGCCAGAACCCAATAATTTGAAAAGGAAGGCTTTATGCCCATTTTCGAATATAAATGCGCCGATTGCGGCAAAGTCAGCGAATTTCTGGAAAAGACTATTCCCTCCAGGCTCGCCCATACCTGCCCTGCCTGCGGAGGCAAAAATCTGACAAAGCAGTTTTCAACCTTTGCCGCTATGGTAAAGCAGCCCGCGGCCGGTTCAAATTGTCTCTCCTGCCCATCAGGCCGAATCTGCCCTCATTCAGGACTCTAAAAACTATGAACGAAAACACAGGATTCTATAACTTTAACGATATAGAGAAAAAGTGGCAAAATTACTGGGAAACCAATAAGACTTTCGCCGCGGCCGACTGCGATAAAAGCAAACCCAAATATTACGTGCTGGATATGTTTCCGTATCCATCGGCCCAGGGTCTGCACGTCGGCCATCCGGAAGGCTACACCGCAAGCGATATCGTCTCCCGATATAAAAGGATGAAAGGCTTTAACGTCCTGCACCCGATAGGCTGGGATGCATTCGGCCTGCCCGCAGAGCAATACGCCGTCCAGACCGGCACACACCCCGCAACAACCACACAGCAGAACATCGATAATATGCGAAGGCAGATTAAGGCACTGGGCTTTTCATACGACTGGGACAGACAGGTCGATACCACAGACCCGAAATACTATAAATGGACGCAGTGGATTTTCCTGAAATTATTCAACAGCTATTTCGACGAAAAAGAACAGAAGGCAAAACCGATAGCTGGGCTCATCAAAAAGCTCGAAGCAGGAAAATTGTGCGTTGGCCCTGACGGCCAAGCTGCCCTCGCCAATCCTATACCGGCAGTTATGGGCGAACCGGTAGGCACACACAAATGGCACGAACTGGACAAAGAAGAAAAAGAAGAATTTCTTAATAATCACCGTCTTGCCTACGAGGCTGAAGTGGCCGTTAATTGGTGTCCGGAACTCGGAACCGTTCTTGCCAACGAAGAAGTAATCGGCGGCATAAGTGAACGAGGCGGACATCCGGTAATACGAAAACCGATGCGGCAGTGGATGCTGCGGATTACTAAATACGCCGACAGGCTTCAGGATGATTTGAAACTTGTCGATTGGCCCGAATCGATAAAAAAACTTCAGACCGACTGGATTGGAAAAAGCATCGGCGCCGAAGTCGATTTCAAGGTTGACGGCTTCGATGAAATAATCACGGTCTTTACCACCCGTCCGGATACGCTCTTCGGCGCAACATATATGGTGCTTTCGCCTGAGCATCCGCTTGTGGACGAAATTACAACCGCGCAGCAGAAAAACGCAGTCGAGGAATATAAAAAAATAGCTCAAAGCAAAAGCGACCTCGACAGGACAGACCTGGCGAAAGAAAAAACCGGTGTATTTACCGGCGCCTTTGCAATAAATCCGGTTAATGACCAGAAAATTCCAATCTGGATAAGCGATTATGTTCTTATAAGCTATGGTACAGGCGCGATAATGAGCGTACCTGCTCACGATGAGCGCGATTTCGAGTTCGCAAAGAAATTCGGTCTGAAAATCATACCAGTAGTTGAGCCGGAAGATAAAGACCTTGCTGCAAAAGTTGACAAAGGCGAATATTGCTTCGTTGGTGACGGCATTGCCATAAACAGCGGGAAATTTACCGGCCTTTCGACGGCGGAATTTAAGGAAAAAATTACGAAATGGCTCCAGGACAATGACCTCGGCAAAAAGGCGGTTAATTACAAGCTTCGCGACTGGCTGTTTTCAAGACAGAGATACTGGGGCGAGCCGTTCCCGCTGCTGCATTGCGAGGATGGTAGTCTAATCGCACTTGATGAAAAGGATTTGCCGCTGGTTCTGCCGGAGGTGAAAACTTACAAACCCGCAGGCACAGGTGAATCCCCGCTGGCTACGATAGATAACTGGCTAAACGTAAAACTGCCGGACGGCAGGAAAGCGAAACGCGAGACAAACACAATGCCGCAGTGGGCCGGAAGCTGCTGGTACTATCTGCGGTATCTCGACCCAAACAACGACCATGCCAGCTGGGAAAAAGATAAGGAAAAATACTGGATGCCGGTTGATTTATACATCGGCGGAGCTGAGCACGCGGTATTGCATCTGCTTTATTCACGGTTCTGGCACAAGACGCTCTATGATTTAGGTTATGTCAGCACGGTTGAACCATTTAAAAAACTTATCAATCAGGGAATGATACTCGGCGAAGACAATCAGAAGATGAGCAAGTCCAGAGGCAATGTCGTCAATCCCGACAAAGTCATCACCGACTACGGCGCCGATTCGATGAGACTTTATGAAATGTTTATGGGCCCGCTCGAAGCGACCAAGCCCTGGAATATGCAGGGTGTCGAAGGCGTGCATAGATTTTTAAACAAACTCTGGCGAACAGCCATCGACGAGCAAACCGGCAATCTTAACAGCAGTATAAAAGATATCGAAGCCGATGAGGAAACACAGCGATTGCTTCATCAGACTATAAAAAAGGTTACGCAGGATATTGACAATTTCCGGTTCAACACGGCAATCAGCCAAATGATGATTTTTGTCAATCATTTGAGCAAACTGAAAACAAAACCCAAAAAGGTAATAGAATTGTTCGTGCTTGTTCTGGCTCCTTTTTCGCCGCATATCGCCGAAGAGCTGTGGCAAAAGCTTGGGCACACAAACACATTGGCCTGCGAAAAATGGCCGAAGTTCGATGAAAATCTCGCAAAAGAAAAAGAAATTGAGATTGCCGTTCAAGTGCTCGGCAAAATAAAGGATAAAATCGTAGTTTCCGCCGATGCCGATGAGGAAGAAATTAAGCAAAAGGCTCTTGCCTGCGAAAAAGTCGCGGCAGCGATTGCAGGTAAAGAAATAAAAAAGATAATCGTTATCAAATCCAGATTAGTAAATATTGTTACAGGGTAAGCCACAGAGAATATGAAAGTATTAAATTTAGCCACAGAGAGCACAGAGGACACAGAGATATAAATAAAATGAACGACGAACTAACAGAAAAAATTATTGGCGCTGCGATAGAAGTCCATAATATACTTGGTCCCGGATTGCTCGAATCAATTTATGAAGAGGCTCTGTGCTTGGAATTTTCTTTGAGAGGTATAAAATATCAAAGGCAGGTTGATTGTGATATTGTTTATAAAGGGAAAACCATTAAAGGCCAAAAACTTGATTTACTTGTTGAAAATGAGGTTGTCGTAGAAATTAAATCTTTGTCGAAAATGCCGGAAGTTGCTTTAGCTCAAACTCTTTCATATCTTAAAGCAACAAATTTAAAAAGAGGTTTAATAATTAATTTCGGTGAGAAAAGATTGATAGACGGCGTTAAACGGGTGTCCTTATGAAAACCAAAGCCACAGAGAACACAGAGAAAAAAGAAATCTATTTTTTTGGCAGATATTAGAGATGGACAAAAAACACATCATTAACGAAATTATTAGAACGGCAAAGGAAAATAATGGCACTCCGTTAGGAAAAGACAGATTTGCCAGTGCAACAGGGATTAAATGGTCAGATTGGTACGGAAAATACTGGTCCAAGTGGGGTGATGCAGTTAAGGAAGCAGGATTTAAGCCAAATAAACTACAAATTGCTTATGACACAAACGTATTAATAGAACATATAATTTCCTTAATTAGAGAAATAAGGAAATTTCCTACTTCAGGTGAGATCCGATTAAAAGCATATACTAATAAAGGATTCCCCTCTCATAATGTATTTAACCGGTTAGGAAATAAAACTAAAAAGGTTGAAAAAATTCTTAAGTATTGCAAAGACAAGGGTAATTACCGAGACGTTATTGAAATTTGCAAAGAAGTTCTTGGTTCTTCAGAAAAGGAAGGCAACTCTGATGCCGGAAAAGACGATTTAAAATTCGGCTATGTGTATTTAATGAAATCCGGGCGATATTACAAAATAGGAAGAAGCGATTGCGTTGAAAAACGAAATTATGAAATAGGAATTAAGCTACCAGAGGAATTAAAAATAATTCATAAAATTAAAACAGATGACCCAATTGGAATAGAAGCCTATTGGCATAAAAGGTTTGAAAATAAAAAAGTACGGAAACGAACGGAATGGTTTGATTTGTCAAATAGCGACATTAAGACATTTAAGCGAAGAACATTTATGTAATAAACATTTTATTCTGTGTTAAAATAACGTGATGAAAAATCCAAATATTAAAATAAATTATTTCTCTGTGTTCTCTGTGAGCTTGTATGTTGACAACAGTCATGGTTAATAATAGTCTCATAGGTAAAGCTGGTGCTGGCGAGGCGAGCGTAGCGAGCCGAGCAAGCACCAGCAGGCGAC
>JAHJUV010000041.1 GCA_018828825.1 Planctomycetota bacterium
CAATAATACTTACGGCGAAACATTCGTTCTGCCGAAGGACCATATTCTCAAATCGGTGGCGGTTGTGCCGGGCATCGACGGCAGAAAAATGAGCAAAAGCTACGACAATACCATTGAGATTTTCGAGCCTGAAAATGCCGTTAAGAAAAAAGTGATGAAAATCGTTACGGATTCGACGCCGGTTGAAGAGCCAAAAGACCCCCAAAAATGTAATGTTTTCGCGATGTTAAAACTGGTCGCCTCGCCGGATGAATTGGCGGACTGGGAGAAAAAATACCGCCAGGGCGGTATCGGTTACGGAGAGGTAAAAAAGAGACTTGCGGAACTGCTGATAGAATATTTCAAGCCTTACAGGCAGAAAAGAGCCGAGCTTGAAAAAGATGTTGATTATGTAAAAAAGGTTCTCAAAGATGGCGCCCAAAGAGCTGCTACCGTTGCCGACAAAACACTGAAAAAGGCACGTAAGGCTGTAGGACTGGATTAAATAAGGTGCAGATGTGTCTGAATATAGAATAAATCTTGATATATTTTCCGGGCCGCTGGATTTGCTTTTGTATCTGGTGCGCAAGGAAGAAGTCGATATATACGATATTCCGCTGGCGAAGATTACCGAAGAATATATTCGGCATGTCGAGATGCTCAAACTGTTCGATATCGAACTGGCAGGGGAATTTCTCGTAATGGCAGCGACGCTGATGGAGATAAAGTCGGCTATGCTGCTTCCGAAAGACCAGCTTGATGCGATAGAGCAGGGCATTACCGACCCGCGGGGCGAACTTATCAGGCAGCTTCTCGAATACAAGAAATTCAAGGATGCGGCCAATATGTTCAAGACGTCCGCAGAGAACCAGCAGCAGAAATTTTCCCGCAGCGATAATATTATCTCCAACCTGGAGCCTAAGACCGAGCCAGAACTTGACCTCGACCAGATAAGCGTATGGGATTTGCTCGGTGCGTTCGATGCGATGATGAAGGCGACCGGCAGCCTGATGGACATAAGCCATATTATAGACGATACGCCGATAGACCTTTACCAGATTGAGGTTCTTCACCGGCTGCAGAGCGAAGGGGCAATGAGCTTTACACGGGTTTTCGAAGGCAAAAAAAACAAGCTGGTTATGATAGGACTTTTCCTGGCGGTTCTCGAACTGGTGAGAGAGAAACTCATAACCGCTGAGCAGGCCCCTGGGGGACAGGCAAAACCGCAGATGCCTATTTATTTGCGGGCTTTGACCGAAGAACCTGCAGAACAGGCGGTTCACAATGCTATGCTTGCCCGCTGGGATGAGGAAGAGGTGCTTCAGGGCTCGGCCGAGCGGCAGAATATCCCGATTGAATCGATAGAAGCGATACCTGCTGAGCCGGAAGTGAAGATACCAATAGCGGAAATTGATGATAACCGACCGGCAGAAGTCCAAAAAGAACAGATTAAACAGTCCGAAGTGCAAAACAGTGATTTTTGAGCCCGGATTTGCAGTTAAAAAACGGTCCGCTAAATAATTTGACTTTTGTCGCAAATATAAATAAAATCCAGCTTCCAGAGTGGGAATATGTTGTACTATAGAAAGGGCTTAAAATGGCAGCGAATGTAACCAAACTGACAGATGCAGAATTCGATAGTCTTGTACATAATAGTTCAGAACCTGTACTGGTGGACTTTTGGGCTCCGTGGTGTGGCCCGTGCAAGATGCAAACACCTGTCATTGAGGAAATTGCCAATGAATATGCGGGTAAGGCAAAAATCTGCGAGCTGAATACCGACGAACACCATGAAGCGGCAGTGGAATTCGGCATCAACGCTATTCCGACTGTAATCCTTTTTAATAAAGGCGAAATGGTAAAGAAGTGGGTGGGGCTTGTCAAGAAAACCGATATTACAGAGGCCATCGACGAACTGCTTAATTAAATTTTACCGCAAATGTTTTATTTATAAAAAAGATATACCGCCAAGATTGTATGCTTAAAAGAACTCATAACTGCGGACAGCTGCGAATCGAAGATGCCGACAAAAACGTTATTCTTTCCGGCTGGGTCGATTCCTACCGCGACCACGGAAATCTTGTTTTTATCGACCTTCGCGACCGCGAAGGTATAACGCAGCTTGTTTTTAATCCTGAGGCTCAGCCGCAGATGCACAAACTTTCGCGTCAATTGCGGTGCGAATGGGTTATCGCCGCCAGCGGCAAGGTCAGACCCCGCGGCGAAGGGCTTGTAAATCCTAAACTTCCTACAGGCGAAATAGAAGTTCTTATAGATAAGCTTGAAGTGCTGAATTCCGCTGAGACGCCGCCTTTTGAACTTGATAACGCCGAGGATGTCGCGGAAGAAACAAGACTTAAATATCGTTATATTGACCTCAGACGGCCTGTGATGCAGAACCGGCTCAGGGTTCGCCATAAGGTAACGAAAGTTGCGAGAGACTTTTTCGACAGCAAAGGGTTCTGGGAGATTGAGACGCCGTTTTTGGGCAAGAGCACGCCCGAAGGCGCGAGGGATTTTCTCGTTCCGAGCAGATTATACAGCGGCAATTTTTATGCGCTGCCTCAATCGCCGCAGCTTTTCAAACAGGTGCTGATGGTCAGCGGCGTAGATAAATATTTTCAGATTGTCCGCTGTTTCAGGGACGAAGACCCGCGGGCAGACAGGCAGGCGGAGTTTACTCAAATTGACGTTGAGATGAGTTTTGTTGACAGCGATGACGTAATAAGCATTCACGAGCAGCTTATCGCAAAAATCTGGAAAGAGATTCTTGGCGTTGATGTAAAGCTGCCGCTGAGGCGAATGACGTATCAGCAGTCTATGGACGATTACGGCATCGACCGGCCTGATTTGCGGTTCGATATGAAGCTGAAAAATATTTCCGATATCGCCCGCGATTGCCAATTCAAGGTCTTTACCGATACGATACAGAAGGGTGGTATTGTCAAGGGTTTATGTGCTCCGGGCGGCGGGGTGAAATTCTCGAGAAGCGATATCGAAAAGACATTTACAAAGGTAGCTGCTGATTTCGGAGCGAAAGGTCTTGCCTGGTTCAAGGTGGTAAAAAATGAGCAGGGCGATATCGACCTTTCAAGCAATTTAGTGAAATTTTTCACACCGGAGCAGAGAAAAGCGATAATCGAGAAATTTTCAGCTAATGCAGACGACCTGATTTTACTCATTGCCGACAAAGAAGCAGCGGCAAATAAGGCCCTTGCACCATTGAGATTGAAGGTTGGCAAAGATTTGGGATTAATTGACGAAAAGGCTTATGAATTGCTTTGGGTGATAGATTTTCCGCTTTTCGAATGGAACGAGAAGGAAAAAAGATACGATTCCCTGCATCATCCGTTTACGGCGCCGGTGCCGGAAGATATTCCGAAACTTGATACTGACCCTGCCAACATCAGGTCGCAGGCATATGACATTATTGTCAACGGTTCGGAAATCGGCGGCGGCAGTGTTCGTATTCATCAGCCCGACATACAGGCCAAGGTCTTTGACCTGTTGAAAATCACAAAGCAGCAGGCGCAGGACAGGTTTGGCTTTTTCCTACAGGCGCTCAAGTTCGGCGCTCCGCCTCACGGCGGTATCGCATTCGGCCTGGACAGGCTTGTAATGTTCCTGACCGGAACGGACAATATTCGAGACGTTATCGCATTTCCGAAGACCCAGAAAGGCCAGTGCCTGCTCACAGATGCGCCAAGCGGTGTTGAACAGGCTCAGCTTGATGAATTGAATCTCAGGGTTCAGACACATCATTAAGCCCGCCGTGCTTTTGGCTTCCTTCTTACCGGTATTTGTGTATAATAATTGACGATGAATAGTGCCGGAAAAATATTAAAGATAATTCTTGACTATGTACATCCGAGGCCGATGTCGCTGGCCGGTAAATGCAGACTCCTTTTCGGCCTGGCAATTCTATTTGTTCTAATTCTTGCCCTGTTTGTGCCCTATTTCTGGATGGGCAAACTGACCGACAAGACCCTTATCGATGCCGGCAGGGCAGTCGTTAATACGGTTTATGAAAGACATTTCAATCTGGGTGGGGCCTCCGAAAAAAGCCCTGTAATGCTCGATGAAAGCGGCGCGGTAAAACAGACCCAATCGAGCAGGGTAAACTGGGTCAGGTTAAATTCGCCTTCTCAGCCGAACTGGAAAGACCAGCTTGACGCCAAACAATCGCAAAGAATCGAGGGACTGCTCAAGCAGCAGCAGAGAACAGATGAACGCACATGGGTAGATGACGTCAACGGCAATGCCGAGACGACCTATATAAATATCGTCCGTGCAAATAAACGCTGCCTGAGCTGTCACAGCGCGGAAGGCTCGGCCCCGACTTTTGCACTTTCGGAACCTGTCGGCGCCGTGATGGTGCAGATGCCGGGCAGGGAAATCAGCAGAACAGTTCTTATGAATCGTATTTGTATATTTGCTGCCGGCCTGCTTGCTATTGCCGGCGCTATTGTGGCATTTTATATTATCGCCCAGCGTATCATTTTAAGCCCCATAAGACAGTTGAGGGCGATGGTTAATAACGTTTCGCAGGGCAATCTTGACGTTCGCTGCGGAATCAAAACAAAGGACGAATTTGAACGGCTCGGCGACGCCCTTAACGCAATGCTTGACGGTCTTGCCGAAGGGCAGAAAAAACTTCGGACGGCCAATAAACAGCTCGATGAGAAACTTACAGAACTTTCTGAAAGAAATATCGAACTTTTCAGGGCAAATAAAATCAAAGGCGAATTTCTTGCGAATATGTCTCACGAATTCCGCACGCCGTTGAATGCCATACTCGGCTTTGCGGAAATTATGCGAGAAAAGCCTGCTGAAAACACCGCGAAAAATAAACGTTATGCCGAGAATATTATAAATAGCGGTAAAAGCCTTCTTAATATGATTAACGACCTGCTCGAATTGGCAAAAGCCGAAGCGGGCAAAATTGAGCTGCATATCGAAAAGACCAGCATACCTGAATTGTGCCGCGGCCTTGTAGCGTTCTTTTCGCCGCTTACCGAAAAACAAAAGCTGAAAGTACGCCTGACAGTTGACGAGGAGATACCGCTGATAAAGACCGATGCCGGCAAGGTTCAGCAGATATTGTATAACCTGCTGAGCAACGCGGTAAAATTCACGCCTGAAAAAGGCAAGATAGAAATAAAGGCTTTTATGCCTGACGACCAGACAGTAAGAGTATCGGTGAGCGATACGGGGTCGGGAATTAACCATGCCGATAAGGAGAAAATATTTGAGAAGTTCCGCCAGGCCGACGGTTCGCTTACGAGAACGCAGCCCGGTACGGGACTGGGCCTTGCCATAAGTACCGAACTTGCCAGACTGCTGTCGGGCAAAATCGACCTTGAAAGCACAGCCGGGCAGGGCGCCACTTTCTGGCTCGATTTGCCGATTGTCAGAGCCGACGAAGCGTAAAAGATTAAAGCCGAATGAGACAGTCCTCGACAAATAGTCTGTTTAACATACCGGAAGGCAAAAAAATTCAATGCAGCAATGTCGTAACTGTTGCGGTTGATACCGGCGTCGATGATATATTCGATTATCTTCTGCCGGACAAGTTTCTGCCTGTCCTGCCGGGCCAAAGACTCGAAGTGCCGTTCGGCAGGGCAAACAAGCTGCTGAACGCCTTTTGCATAGAAATTAAAGACGCCAAATCTTCCGCCATACCGGCAGGAAAACTCAAGATTGTAAAAAAAGTTGTCGACCAAACCGCTCTTCTTGACGAGAGACTTTTAAAGCTCGGAAAATGGATTAGCGATTATTATGTCTGCCCGCTGGGCGAGGTTTTGGGCGCGATGCTGCCGGCGGGGGTGAAAAAAGGCGCTGGAACCAAAAACATTAAATCCGTATTTCTTGCACCGGAGATGGAGCTGGATAAGGTTCGCGGCAAAAAGCAAAAACAGGTAATACAGGCTTTAATCCAGTTGAAAGCCGATAATAAGACCGCGGCGGTTGAGGTCGAGACCATTCTAAAACAGGCAAATTCGGGAATGTCGCCGTTAAAAAGACTTCTCGAAGCCGGGATGGTGAAACTTACCAGCCGAACAGTTTATTCCGAGTTGCCTGTTATCCCGAAGGGGTTTATCTTAAAGACCGGCGAGGTCGTATTAAATGACGACCAGAACAAGGCCCTTGCCGAGATAGAAAATCGGATAGATTCCCATAAATTTTCCGTAATTCTGCTGCACGGCGTTAACGACAGCGGCAAAACGGAGGTCTATATCCGGGCGATAGAAAAGACCGTCGCCAAAGGCAAAAACGCCATTGTCCTGCTGCCGGAAATTGCGCTTACGGCACAAACAATTCAGCGGTTCAGCAGCAGGTTCAGCAATATCGCTGTTATGCATTCACAGCTTACCGCATCGCAGCGAAACGCCCAATGGCAAAAAATCAAAAGCACTTCGCCGATAGTCGTCATCGGGGCCAGAAGCGCCGTTTTCGCTCCCATTGCGAATATCGGTATTATCGTCATAGACGAGGAGCACGAACCGAGCTACAAGCAGGACACGTCGCCGAGATACAACGGCCGGGATGTCGCTGTGAAACTTGCGCAAATGACCGATGCCGTTTGTGTTCTGGGCAGCGCGACTCCGTCGCTTGAGACGCTGATTAACTGCAGGACAAAGAGCCACTTTATAAAACTTTCTCTGCCGAAACGCGTGATGGACCTGCCCAAACCGCAGATGAAAATTGTCGATATGGCCCAGTGCAGATTCGAAAAGCACGGCGTAAATCTGATAAGCCCCCAGCTCGAAGAGGCGATTAAGCAGACATTACAGAGAAAAGAGCAGATAATCCTGCTTTTGAATCGTCGTGGTTACAGCAATTTTATATTTTGTCCGAGCTGCCGTTATACCCTCAAATGCCGAAATTGCGATGTAACCCTGACTTTTCATAAATCTGAAAAACACCAGCCGCAGCCCCATCTGAAAAACCGGATTGAAGGCGGTTTTGCGGTTTGTCATTATTGTCTTTCGCAGACGCTGGTTCCGAAAGGCTGTCCTATGTGCGGCAGAAATGTTACGATGATAGGCCTTGGCACCCAGCGGCTCGAAGACGAACTTATGCAGAAAATTCCGTCCGCGCGAGTCGTAAGGGTTGACAGCGATTCGATGCAGAAGCACGACTATTACCGCTTGCTCGGCGATTTCGACGCGGGCAGAATTGATATACTTGCCGGCACACAGATTCTCGCAAAAGGGCTTCATTTTCCGAATGTTACACTCGTCGGGATAATCAGCGCAGACACTTGTCTGCAATTGCCGGATTTCCGTTCTAACGAGCGGACGTACCAGCTTATCTGTCAGGTTGCCGGCAGGGCGGGCAGGAGCAGCAAGGGCGGCACAGTTTACATCCAGACATTTTTGCCGGACCAGCCGGCCATTAAATTCGCGGTCAAGAACGATTTCGAAGGGTTCGTAAAGGAGGAACTTAAGCACAGGCAAAGCTGCTCGTTGCCGCCGTTCGGCAGGGTCGCTATTGTCAGGTTGCGGGACACGAAGTTTGACAGGCTTTCCAACGCTTCGCAGGTTATTGCCAGACAGATTGAGAGCGCTATTTCCGCCTGCGGGCTTGATATAAAGCTTACCGGCCCCATTCCTGCCGTAATCGCCCGAATCCAGAGATTTTACAGGATGCAGATTATCCTGCAGGCCAAAAACCCGGCACAACTGGCGGAATTTTTCGGCCGGTTCCGCCGGCTCAAGCCTGTATCTTCCGCTGTGCAGATGCAAATTGATGTGGACCCGGTTAATTTATTATAGCTTGAAAAGAGACGCCAAATATTGTATTATTAGATGTTTTCGGCGGGGAGTAGCTCAGCTTGGATAGAGCGCTGCGTTCGGGACGCAGAGGCCGCAAGTTCAAATCTTGTCTCCCCGATTTTGGCCGGCTTTCGCCGGCCAAAATCATCGCCCGTTACAGGTATGTCTGTATCCGGTTCGAGGCGGTGATTGACAACGTAATATTTTTTTAAATATTCTGGAGTTTGTATGAAGGTTTATCTTTCCCGGCCGGACATAAACGAAGACGATATCAACGCAGTCGTTGAGGTGCTGAAAAGCCCTAATCTTTCCTTTGGACCCAAAATACCCGAATTTGAGGAGAAATTGGCTAAATATATAGGCAGGAAATACGCCGTTGCGGTCAATTCAGGCACAAGCGGTCTTTTTATGTGTCTCAAGGCTCTCGGCATAGGCAAAGGCGATGAGGTGATAACCACGCCTTTTACGTTCATCGCCTCTACGACAAGCATACTGATGGTCGATGCGAAACCGGTATTCGTGGATATTGACCCGGTAAGTCTGAATATCGACCCCAAAAAAATCGAGGCGAAAATCAATGCAAAAACAAAGGCGATTCTGCCGGTAGCGGTTTTCGGCAATCCGACAGGGCTTGATGAAGTCTGGAAAATCGCGCAAAAGCATAATCTGCCGGTTATAGAGGACAGCTGCGAGGCTCTCGGCTCGGAACTCGGCGGCAAAAAGGTCGGAAACTTCGGAACGCTGAGCAACTTTGCCTTTTATCCCAATAAGCAGATGACGACGGGCGAAGGCGGAATGATTCTTACCGACGATGAGAATCTTGCCGATATATGCAAATCTTTTCGCAATCAGGGCCGCGGAAAAGGCGGCGGCTGGCTGGCCCACGAAAGATTAGGCTATAATTTCAGGATAAGCGATATCAATGCCGCTCTCGGAATCAGCCAGCTCGCAAGAATTGAACAATTCATTGGTAAACGCCAAAAAGTCGCCGAGATGTATCAGCAAATGCTGGCCGATGAGGCCAGAATAATTGTACCCAGGTCGCCGGACAAATGCAGGGTGAGCTGGTTCGTATTCGTTGTCAGGCTTAAAGAGCCGTACATTTCAAAACGGGACGCGATTTTAAACGCTATGCTCGCAGAGGGTATCCAGGTTAGTAATTATTTTCCGCCTGTAACGCTTCAGCCGTTTATGGTCGAACAATTCGGTTATAAAGACGGCGATTTCCCGATTTCCGACAGCGTGTGCAAAAGCACGATAGCTCTTCCGTTTTATAATAACCTGACTAAAGATGATGCTGCACTGGTATGTAAAACGCTGAAGAAATGCCTGGATAAAACCATTTAGCAATCAGCTCGTTTGAACTATTTCAAGCAGGGCGGAGTCTATCTCGAGACAAGTGGCCTTGCCGAGAATATCGACCTGAAGAATGAGCCGGGTCTTGCTTTGTTCGCTGACAACCAATCCCTCTACTCCCATAAGCGGCCCTGCGACGACCCTGCATTGCTGACCTGCTTTGATGTAGTCATACGGCGTAAGATTTTCGCCGGCCTGGAGGGCTTTTTCTATCGGCAAAAGCTCTGTAACCAAATGCTGCTGGTCTTTTACTGTCAGAAGCCCTGCGACCCGGTTTGTTTTAAGTACTTCCAGCCTGTCGGTCTCATTTCCGCAGAAAAAGACGTATCCGCTAAACAAAGGCAGCATCGAACGGAAAACCCTGCGGCTTTTTTTATAGACTTTTTCGGTCAGGGGCAAAAAATAACTGATGTTTTTCTTATGCATCTGCCAGGCAAGTGCCTTTTCGTTTCTGCTTTTGGTATGCGCGACCCACCATGTGCCCTGAAAGTCTTGAACGCTCTTATCGGCCGGCCAGATTGTCGGGGGATTTTCTTCGGGTTTCAGCATTGATATATTGTATTAGGAATAGTTAAAACTGTCAATGTTATTGAGTTACTGAAAGATACTCAGTATTACTGGCAAAAAGTATTTCTCCCTCAAACACCGCCGGCAGTAGAATCGTCTGTCCCTTTGCGAAATCGACAGAGTCGGAATCTTTTGAAATAATTTGTCCGCTGCCGCTGATGATGATAATTACTTTCATTGTTCCTTTGGTAATTTTTTCGCAAGTTCCGGCCTGTGCTGTGATTTTATCGATTTTGAAAAATTCGTTGTCAGCAAGTCTGCCTGATGTTGTTACGGGAAGGTCTTCTGCCTTTTGGTTGAAATTAATACTTTCGAGGGCCTGTTCGATATGAATCTGCCGGGGCTTGCCGTCCTGCAGTCTGTTCCAGTCGAATACCCTGAAGGTCGTATCCGATGGGGTTTGAATCTCAGCTATTAGAATTCCGGTTCCGATTGCGTGAACCGTGCCAGCAGGAAGAAAATGACACTGGCCGGGCTTTACGGGAACTTTATTAAGAAGCTCGGCACAGGTGCCGCCCTTTATAGATTGTGCAAATTGCTCTTTTGTTATACCTGCTTTTAACCCCTTATAAATACAAGAGTTAGGTTCGGCACTGATTATGTACCAGCATTCGGTTTTGGGATGCCCCATTTTAAGTTTTTTGACTGCCTGATTGTCGGGATGAACCTGGACGCTCAGGATATCGGCGGCATCTATAAATTTTATAAGCAGTCCGAAAGGCGGCTGGTAATTTTTTTGTCCTGTGATTTGTTCGGAATATTTTAGCAGAAGTTCGGAAAGAGTCTTACCGGCAAATTCGCCGTTTGTGATTACGGTTTTATCGTTCGGCAAATCAGCAAGTTCCCAGCTTTCACCGATTTTTTTTTCGGCTGGGAAATCTTTGCCGAGAATGTTGCGGAGTTTATACCCGCCCCAGATGAGTTCTTTATAAATCGGCTTAAATTTTAACGGATAAAAATTCATTCTAATTCTCTATACAGTCATAATTTTTTATCTGTTTTTGAAATAATCTGTTATGCCGCAAGCAATGGCATTGGCGAGGCGTTTTTGCATATCCTTGTTTTTAAGCTGTTTTGCTTCCCAGTAGTTCGATAAGTACCCAAGTTCTACAAGCACAGCAGGACACCGGGTATATTTCAGCACTCGAAAATCTGCTTTCCTGGTGCCGCGGCTTTTAATGCCTGTCTGCAGCATTTGTTTGTCGATTGAGCCGGCAAGACTTTTTGAAGCCCAACTGGCGTTCCGGGCAACATAAAGCGTAAAGCCGTTTTTACTGCTCGTTGCGCAGGAATCCGCGTGAATGCTTACGAAAATATCGGCTCTGCTGCGGTTGGCGATTGCGGCACGTTCTTCAAGTTCAATAAATTTATCCGAATCACGCGTCATTATAACTTTATAACCTTTGTCGCGTAATATTTGTGTAACCTGCAGGGCAACATCCAGATTTACGGTTTTTTCATAAAAGCCATGAGTGCTGATAGCGCCGGGGTCTTTTCCGCCGTGGCCTGCGTCAATTACGATAGTTTTTCCAGCAGATTTCCATGAGCTTTGGCCTGGCAGTTGGGATTTTGGTGCAGCTTCTACTTGTTTCTCTACAGCCGGCTTTATAAGTTTACTTTGTATTTCAGCCTCAACAGAGGAGCGGATATGAATCAGGCCGTCGATTTTTTTGATTTTCCCAACTGGTTCAAGATAGTCGTTGTTTACATAAATTTGGTCTAACTTCGGATAAATAGCTACGGTATTAATCGTATTACTGAGAACGATTTTTTTATTGGTTTCCTGTGATACAGTCATACCGAGTTTGCCCGCAAGATAATAGATGCTGACCATTTCCTCATCGGCCAAGTATGGTCTGCCTGCTGTTCGCTGCGAAAGCCTCTGGCAGCCTGCCGCCGCAAATACTACAAAAACGAATAGCAAAACCAGAGAGGCATTTTTTCTCATTTTTGTCCCTTTAAACTCATTTCTTATCTATAGTTATCGTCTTTTTAGACTTCAAAACATCATTTTTATGAATGTCTGGGTTTTTTGCAATAAAAGAATTGCTATAAAAGTCCCGAATCATTCTGCTGTTTTGCCCCTTTAGGCTCCATGCCGAGGTGTTTGCAGGCATGGTCGGTTATTTCTCTGCCGCGGTTTGTTCTGCGGACAAAACCTATCTGCAATAAATACGGCTCGACAACGTCCTCAAGGGTGTCTTTTTCCTCACCCAGCGTAGCCGCAAGAGCTTCGATACCCGCCGGCCCGCCGTTATATACGTTTGCCAGCGCCCTTAAAAACGACCTGTCAAGCTCGTCAAGGCCAAGCTTGTCAATCTGCTCCATCTTCAATGCGTTTGTAACCACATCATCGGTCAATTTTCCTTTGCCTTTTACCTGTGCGTAATCGCGGACCCTTTTTAAAAGCCTGTTTGCAATTCGAGGCGTGCCTCTACTTCGCGAGGCGATAAGGTCAAGCGTCCCATCCTGGCAGGCGAGATTTAAGAGCTTGGCCGACCGCGACAATATCTGCGCAAGTTCGCCGTTGCTGTAAAATTCCAAATGATACAACATACCGAACCTGCCGCGTAATGGTGCGCTTAAAAGACCTGCCCTTGTCGTTGCGCCGATAAGGGTGAACCGCTTCAGCGGGAAATTGATGGTCTTTGCGTGAAGTCCGCTATCGACCGTAAAATCGACCCGGAAATCCTCCATCGCCGGATATATGAATTCCTCAACAGGCGTGCTTAACCGGTGGATTTCATCGACAAACAGAATATCGCCTGTATTAACGTTGCTCAAAAGTCCCATTACATCACCTTGCTTGACGAGGGCCGGGCCTGAGGTGGTCTTTATTCTTGAGCCCATTTCGTTGGCGATTACGTGGGCGAGAGTTGTTTTTCCGAGCCCCGGCGGGCCGTAAAACAGGATATGCTCCAGCGGCTCACCCCTTTTTTTCGCCGCGGTAATAGCGATGGACAGTTTTTCTTTCACGCTTTGCTGGCCGATACATTCCGCAAAAGTCGTTGGCCGCAGCGAAGCGTTGAAATTCTCTTCCTGTTCGTTCGTCGAGTCAGAATTCAGGACCCTGTCTATTGCCATCCTTTAAACCTCAATTCCCTGTTTTATTCTGTAAACCAGCGGCACAAGTCCTTCGGCGGTTTTAATCTGTGGATGTTTCCTGCACGCAATATTTATAAGTTCAGCCGCTTCATTTCGTTTTTCGCCCCATGCGATAAGAATTTCAAGGGCCTCAATCTGGAAACCTGCGAATGTCGATTCATGGCTTGTTTTTGCAGGTTCGGCGCCGATGGCAAAAGTGGTCAGTTTGCCTTTGAGTTCCGCGATTATGTGCTGGGCGAGCCTTTTGCCGATGCCCGGCAGTGCGGTCAGCGTTTTTTCATCGCCGCTTTCGACAGCCGCCGCTACGGTCGCTATCGGCAGGGCGAGCGACTTTAGGCCTTTCTTAATGCCGATGCCTTTTACGCTCGTGTATCTTTTGAAAAAGTCTCTTTCGCCGCTGTTTACAAACCCAATCATTTGCGGCACAAGATTTCCGCCTGCCATATTGCCTTCGTAATATTCCATCGTGCACAGCGTAATATCCTGGCCAATCCTGCCGGCCAGCAAAGATGCGAGATAACCGGGCAAAAGTATCTCGTAGCAAATTTGTCCGACCCGGACAAGTGCCGAATCATTGCCAAGGCTAACGAGATTTCCTTCTATTTGTGCTATCATACTATAGTCATTGCGAGGCCGTCAGGCCGCGGCAATCTTTTAAATCGTATTTGCACAGCAAAGCGCAGCCGCAATGGCATCAGCCACGTCCGCTGGCTCAGGCACTTTCGCAAGGCCGAGCAGGCTTTTTATGCTCCGTTGCATTTGCAGCTTCGAGGCTCTGCCGTTGCCCGTCAGCGATTTTTTAATTTTTGTCGCCGCAAAGCTTTTTACATCTATGCCGTTTTCACAGGCTGCCGCAAGTATAACACCTCTTGCGTGTCCCATCAAGATTGAGGTTTTCGGATGGGTATAATGCGAATACAAGTCTTCAACCGCCATACAGGCAGGATTGAATTTATCGAGCAGTGAATTTATGTCCTGTGCTATCTGCATTAATCTTTTCTCAATCGGTTTTTTTGAGTCGGTTTTGCAGATGCCTGCCTCAAGAAGCTTTGTTTGGTTCCTGTCGGCTTCAATCACGGCATATCCGCAAATCTGTAGTCCGGGGTCAATGCCGAGAATCTTCATCCCGCACCTTCCAAGTATTCAAAAATCATTTTTTGAAAAAGGTAAAAGAATAATAGCTTATGTATAGAATTTACTAAAGAAAAATATGAATAAAAGGAAGGTGCGGGATTCATTAAGCGTTCTCCCCGCGTTTTATCCTGTACCCGCCGCCGGGAATATCTTCAACAATCCAGCCCTGGGCCAAAATCTCAGCCCGCACGGCATCGGCCGCTTTCCAATCCTTATTAAGCTTTGCCGCTTTTCTTTTCTCGGCAAGTTCGATTATATTAGCCGGCACCTCATTATCGTCTGCTTCCAGAACGCCGAGTACCGAATCAATTTTATTTATGGTATCCAGCAGGGCAGCAGCTTCTGTCGAATTCATATCGTCGGTTTTGTTAACCTGGCGTATGAAATCGAAACATACGGCCAGGGCTTTTGATATATTTAAATCGTCGGAAAGTGCCGCGTCGAATTCCGTCAGGCAATTAGCGGCCAAATCTTGCAGTTGCTCTCTGATTTCGCCTTGCTTGCCGGTTTTGCCCAAATCCGTTAGTCTCAAAACGCATTGCTGTATTTTATCTATTGCCTGTGCGGCGGCCTTGAGCCCGTCAAAGGTAAAATTATAGTTTTGCCTGTAATGCGAGGAGATAAGGGCGTATCGTATAGCGTTTTTCCTGAAACCTTTTTCGATGAGTTCCGGTATCGTGTAAAGATTGCCCTTGGATTTGGACATTTTTTCGCCGTCGAACAATAGAAACCGCGTATGCAGCCAGTAATGGACAAACTTTTTCCCGCTTGCCGCTTCCGATTGCGCGATTTCACATTCGTGATGCGGAAATATGTTATCTTCTCCGCCGGTATGAATATCAAATTCCGCACCGAGATACTTCGAGCTCATCGCCGAGCATTCGATATGCCAGCCGGGGAATCCTTTGCCCCAGGGGCTGTCCCACTGCTGAAGATGTTTTGGGTCGTGCTTCCAGAGGGCGAAATCCTGCGGATTTTTCTTTTCCTGATTAATTTCAATTCTCGCACCGGCATTTAAATCGTTCAGTGTATTGCCGGAAAGCTGCCCGTAATTAGCGAACTTCGTAACATCGTAATAAACGTTATTTTCGACAACATAGGCATAGCCTTTGTCGATGAGAATTTTGACCATATCAATCATTTCCTTGATATGCTCTGTCGCTTTTGGATATTTGTCGGGAGGTTTTATATTGAGCAGTTTGCTTGCCTGCAGAAACGAATCCGTATAAAATTTTGCGATTTCCAGAGGGTCTTTTTTTTGCTTCCGGGCCGTCTCCTCGAGTTTGTCTGCTCCTTCATCAGCGTCATCAACGAGATGCCCGACATCGGTTATGTTCATAATATGCGTAACTTTAAAGCCTTTGAACTCGAAAAATCGCTTCAGTAAATCCGCAACGAGAAAGCTTCTGAAATTTCCTATATGCGGATGCGAATACACCGTCGGCCCGCAGCTGTACATCCCGACACGGCCTTTTTGAAGAGGCTCAAATATCTCTGTTTTTCGAGTTAGAGTATTATAAAGTTTTAAATCCATTTATTTTTCTGACACTGATTTACACTGCTTTTTTTTCAGACACGGATTAACACGGATTTACACTGTATTTTATTGTTTTTTTTAACTTTGTTTTATAATGTTATTAATGCTTTCAATAAATTTCTTCGTATATTTTATATCAAGTTCCTGAAGGCAAACTTTAATAGGGTAGTTAGAAGTTATAGACAAAGACAATGGAATATACTTTTCCTTTGCCATTAGTTTGTAATCATCTTTACATAACTCAATTGCACTTATTAACCAATCATAAGAAAAATTTAGAAATTCTATAGAGAAAATATTCCCTTGTTTATTTTCAAAATCATTATATATTTTACCATAAATTTCTAACCTTAAATAGCACAAATCCAATAGCTCATCTGGCATATCGCCCTGTATTCTTTTGAGGCTTTTTTCAAGAAATAACTGCCGGATGTTTGGTTTGGACGATTTTTGAAGAATGAAATCTGCTCTAAACAAAAGATAAAGAGCAAGTTCCAATTTAGAGGCTTTTTCAAAAGTCATCTCTTTTTTACGGTATATTTCCTTTAAGGCTTTATGATATTCTTGAAAAATATAATAAAAAGTGTCTGTGAAATCAGCGTTTTTGTTTTCAAAGGCAATCTTTTCAAAAAACTCAAAAACCATTTTTTACCTTATCGAAAAGAATTTAACCAAATATACGGCGTTTAATTTCAACGGATTGCCCGAAGTTTATTAACAAACCAACTTCTATGCCGGTAGCCTTTAAATAATTTACCAGTTGTACCTCGTGAACCGACTCTAATTTACTTACTGCTTTAACTTCAACGATGATTTTGTCATCAACAATTATATCCGTAAAATAATCACCGACTACAATGTTATGATATTTTACCTTTAATGGGAATTCGACAGCATATTTTAGCCCAGCTTCTCCTAATTCAACTGCAAGTGCTTTTTTGTAAACCTTTTCAAGAAATCCATAGCCTAATTCTTTGTGGACATTATACGCCGCGGCAATGATTTTCTCTGACAGCTCTTTATGTTTTAGTTCCATATTTTTTAGTTTATTTTATACAGTGTTAATCCGTGTAAATCCGTGTCTAATATTTTTGCAGTGTTCATCCGTGTCTAAAGGCTCCTTTTTATTCTTCTTCTTAGCAATACATTCGCTATCGCTGATATTGCCAGTCCTGTTCCTGTTTCGCCGAGACCTTCGTTGGTTTTGGCTTTGACATTTACATTAAGAAAATCGATTCCCAAAAGAGAAGCGATGGCTCTTTTCATTTGTGCCTTGTATGGCCCCAGTTTCGGTTCTTCAGCGGTGATGATAATGTCGGCGTTGACTACTTCCCATTTCTTCTCCGCTATATATTCTTTGACTTTAAGGACAAGCACTTTGCTGTCTATGTTTTTGAATTGCGGGTCGCTGTCGGGGAAAAGCATACCGATATCGCCCAGACCCGCCGCGCCGATAATGGCGTCCATCAAGGCGTGTAGTGCGACATCGCCGTCGCTGTGGGCAAGCAGACCCTTTTCGAAAGGAACGGTCATTCCGCCCAGCTTCAGAGGCCTGCCTTCGACAAGCCTGTGAATATCCGTGCCGAGGCCGGTTCTGTATTCGTAATTTGTATCGGTGCTCACAGCGAACCCTTTGTGCTTGGGATGTCCTTGCCGGTAATTTTGACAGCCTGTCCCATCGCCTGGCCGAGCGCCTTGAAAACTGCCTCTGCGATATGGTGGCTGTTTGTGCCGTGCGGTACGCTTATATGCAGATTGAATTTGCCGTTATTCGCAAAACTTCTGAGCAGTTCTTCTACACATTCGACGTCAAAATCGCCGACCTTTTCTGTTCGATACTCTACGTCATAAACACAAAACGGCCTGCCGGACAAATCGAGAGCGATATTCGCAAGTGCATCTTCCATCGGCACCGCGCTGTTGCCGTAGCGGGCGATTCCTTTCTTATTGCCCAGCGCCTCGACGAGTGCCTCTCCGAGACATATTGCTACATCTTCAACCGTATGATGCTGGTCCACTTCGAGGTCGCCTTTCGCCTTGAGAACAAGGTCGATTTTGCTGTGCTTGCTCAAATGGCAGAGCATATGGTCCAGAAACCCAATGCCGGTGTCGATTTCATATTTGCCGACACCGTCAAGATTGATTTGAACCAGAATATCCGTTTCTTTTGTCTTTCTTGTTATTTTCGCTTTTCTGTCAGCCATTATTTTGTCCCTCGGCTAAAATTTCCTTTAGTGCTTTAATCAGTATTTCGTTTTGCTCTGATGTGCCTACAGTTATTCTCAACTTGTCCTTAATGTCCGGATATGCCCAATAGCGGACATATATATTTCTGTTTTTAAGTTTTTCATAGACGTCGATAGCCCGCATTTTTGACGGTTTTGCGAGCACAAAATTAGTCTGGCTCGTGGATACTTGAAACCCAAGTTTGGTTAACTCTTCCGTCAGGATTTTTCTGTCTATCCTGACTTTCTGAACGTTATTTTTGAAGTACTGCTGGTCCGCAATCGCAGCGGTCGCGGCGGCAACTGCAACAGTATCGACATTATAAGAGTCTTTAACTTTCAAAAGACCTTTTATTAAATTTTCATTTGCGATGCCGAACCCGAACCGCATTCCCGCCAGCGAATAGCCCTTACTCATCGAGCGCAGTATAATGACATTGTCGAATTTTTTGACAAGTTCCAGGCAATTATCCTCGGCAAAATCAACATAGGCCTCGTCAATCAGCAAAACGCCTTTTATTTCTCCGGCAAGCTGTGCCAATTCTTCTTTTGGAATAAATGTTCCGCTTGGCGCGTTAGGATTGCAGACGATTGTCAGTGGCGCGCCGCTCGATGCAAGTTTTACCGGCAGATTAAATTCCTCGTCAAACGGTATTTCGATAAACGGGCAATTCTGCGCCTGTGCCAGCACCGGATAAAGCGAATACGTCGGTGTCGGATAAGCGAGGGGGTGGCTCTCGTCGCAAAACGCTCTTATCGCCATATTCAAAAGGTCGTCGCCGCCGTTTGTGCAGATGATATTTTCTGCCTCAAGTCCTAATATTTCTGCCGCAGCGTCTCTGAATGTATCTGCCGCCGGCCGCGGGTATCTTCGCAATTGCTCAGGCGTTATATTTTTAATAGCCCCGATTACCTTCGGGCTCGGCGGATATGGATTTTCATTGGTATTGAGCTTGACCACATCGGCACTGCTCGGCTGAAAGCCCGGCTCATAACCGGCCATTTTTTCTATATTTTCACGAAAATAGCCCATAGTATCTCTAGCTTACTTAACAGGCTCAAATTATACGCAGAAAAATGCGGTTTGCAAAGGATGATTTTCGACGAAATTTGTCCGTGTTTGTCTGTGTTATAGTCTGCCTGCCTCGCCGTAGCTTAAGCGAAGGCAGGTGTCCGTCAGTGTTTCCCGCAATAGTCTATCAGGCGGGCTATTTCGCTTCTTAAATCCTTGCGGTGGACAATCATATCGACAAAGCCGTGTTCGAGCAGAAATTCGGCTCTTTGAAATCCCTCCGGCAGTTCGACCTTAATCGTCTCGAAGATAGTCCTCGGCCCTGCAAAACCAATCAAGGCTCCCGGCTCGGCTACGATAATATCGCCCAGCATCGCATAGCTTGCCGTAACCCCGCCTGTGGTCGGGTCGGTCAAAACCGATATAAAAAGGCTTTCGTGGTCGTCAAATTTAGCCAGAGCCGCGCTCGTTTTCGCCATTTGGGCCAGTGAAACTACACCCTCGTGCATCCTTGCTCCGCCTGTCGAACTGACCACTACGAGCGGCAGGGATTCTTCTATGGCTTTTTCAATCGCTGCGGTCAGTTTTTCCCCTACAACTGCCCCCATAGAACCGCCAAGATAGTTGAAGTCCATCACAGCGAGCATAATCGGCCTGCCCTTTACGAAAGCCTTGCCGACAAGCATCGCCTCTTTGCCCGCCGAGACCCTTTCGGAAGCTTTTGCGCGTTCCTTGTAGGTAGTGTCTCTGAACTCAAAATTCAAGGGGTCGGCAGTAACCATTTCGGTCAGGAATTCCTCAAATGTACCCTCATCGACAAGATACTTGATTCTTTCGGCGGCACCGATGCGGAAATGGTAATTGCATTCGGGACAGACATCCAGATTTTCAACAACCGCTTTTTTGAAAAGCAGTTTTCCGCAGCCGGGGCATTTAATCCATAGGCCTTCCGGCATTTCCCGTCGCGGCTTTAGACTGAAGCCATCCCATTGTGATTTTGATTGTTTCGCCATCGTTTTTATTGTGCTCATAAGTAAAGCGGGTGGGATTATACCAGAAATTAGGGTTTAAATCGAGACTTATTTGCAGGCCTTGCGAATTGCCTCTATCGCCTGCGCTCTATCTGGTTTGCCGAATATCGCAAAGCCGGCCACGAGCGTATCAGCCCCTAATTCAGTCACAATCGACGTTGTTTCAGGGTCGATACCGCCGTCAACTTCGATTCTGATATTCGGCCCGACGATTTGACGTATTGGCTTGATTTTGTCGGCAGCTTCCTGAATAAAGCTTTGCCCACCAAAGCCCGGATGGACCGTCATAACCAGAATTATATCGGCAAGGGGCGCGTATTTTTCGATTTTCGATACAGGCGTTTCAGGATTAAGGCATAATCCTGCTGAAACGCCGGCATCGTGTAGTTTTTTAATGAAATCTTTTGGATTTGGTACCACTTCAATATGGAAAGTAATATTGTCAACGCCGGCTTTTATAAAATCATCAGCGTACCTTTCCGGCTCGCTAATCATTAAATGGCTGTCGAAAAACAGGTTTGAGCATTTGCGGATTTTTTTGATAACAGGCGGGCCAATCGTAATATTCGGTACAAAATGGCCGTCCATAACGTCAAGATGGAGCATTTTTACGCCTGTTTTTTCGACCTGCGTGATTTCATCGGCAAGACACGCAAAATCAGCGCTCAATATTGACGGTGCAACCTCAATTATCCCGGCTTTCGGCAATCTTCTGTTCATGTTTTCTTTCACATTCTCACCTGTTGACTCTCGATTTTCTATGATAAGTATATCGGTTTTGGTG
>JAHJUV010000042.1 GCA_018828825.1 Planctomycetota bacterium
CCGCTGAAAAAGCCCAGTCTCAGCCCGACCAGCAGACAAAAAAGGATGCAACTAACAATGAGGGACTTATGATTCCTCTGCTGAAAAAGGAATCTGCCCCGTCTGACGAGTCAAAAGATGAAGCCAAGTCTGATGAACCAAAAGACGAAACCGAGTCTGACGAGCCAAAAGACGAAACCAAGCCTGACGAGTCAAAAGACGAAACTGAAAAAGCGGAGTAAACCCCCACACCAATTTGCACTGTGATTGGACATTTTGAAAACCAGCCGAAATAACTTTTGGCTGTTTTCTTAAACTTCACTGCCACTATGTAAATTGGTGTGGGGGTAAAATAGATGTGGGGGTTAACAGACACTCCTTTTTGGACGATATTAACTGCGGAAGAAAAGCTTTGATTAAAGTCCTATAAAAGGAGTCTGCAAATGACAGTTTTTGATACGACCATAAAAGAGTACCTGACCGAAATTGATGCCTCTCCGCTTCTCAGCTGGCAGGAGGAATGCGACCTGGCCAATCGGATAATCGAAGATGACGACCCCCAGGCTCGCGACCAGCTTGTAAGGAGCAATTTAAGACTGGTAGTCAGCATCGCGAAAAGATTCGCCACGGGCAAAACGTCTCTTGGCGACCTCATAGAGGAAGGAAATCTGGGGCTTATCCGCGCAGTCGATTCATTCGACCCGTCCGTTGGCGTGCGGTTCAGTACTTATGCCGCCTGGTGGATAAAGCAGACAATCAAACGTGCACTCCTGCTCGACAGCGGCCCGCTTTCGGTGCCGACGTATATGGTCGAACTTGTCAATCAGTACAAGCAGGTCGTTGCCGATTTGCAGGCGAAACTTGCCGACATTCCTACAGTTGAACAGATTGCCCAGGAAATGAAACTGCCGGCCAAGAAAATAAACGCTATAAAAGAAATTGCCGATTCAATCAATGCCCCATTGCAGGAAGAATCGCCCGACACACATCAAACTTTCCATGATGCAGTCAAACAGACATCAAATCATTTGCCGGAAGATGAAATCACCAACTCCGAGGAACTCAAAAAAATAGTCGAAATGCTCGATAAGCTCGAATCAAGGGAGGCCCAGATACTCAAGCTCCGCTTCGGTATCGACGGCAAGGAACCGTTGACATTGAAGCAAATAGGTGCTAAACTTGGTCTGACCCGTGAGAGAGTCAGGCAGCTTCAGCAAAGCGCCTTAAAACAGCTCAATGAGCTTATGAGCTATGAATAACATTTTTCGCCTATTTAAAGAGTGGAAAAAAACGAGCTAAATCTTACTAATTACATCCGCAATATACCCGATTGGCCCAAAAAGGGTATTTTGTTCAGGGATATTACCCCGCTTCTGGCTGACGGCGAAGCTTTTGCCAAAGCCGTCAAAACCATATCCGACCGGTTCAGAGACGAAAAAATAGATTATGTCGCCGCCGTCGAGGCAAGAGGATTTATCTTTGGCGCCGCTGTGGCGGTAAATCTCGGCGCAGGTTTTGTCCCCATCCGCAAGAAAGGCAAACTGCCGTATAAAACAGAGTCCGTTACCTACGACCTCGAATACGGTACAGATACACTCGAAGTTCACAGCGATGCGTTAAAAAAAGGCTCAAAAGTTTTAATGGTCGATGACTTACTGGCGACCGGCGGAACTATGGCTGCCGCTTGCAAACTTGTTGAAAAAATCGGCGGAAAAATTGAAGCCGTCGCCTTTCTTATAGAGTTGAAAGAGCTTGGCGGCAGAAAAAAAATAGAGAACTATAATATCTCGGTCGAAATACAATTTTAGTTTCGATAAAATAAATATGCGAAAGATTCAGGTAAAAATTCCTTCCTGTCCGAAAAGCAGCTATTGCATAGCTGTTGGCGCAGGGTCTCTGCCGAAGATTCTGGCGCAAATAAGGAAGTCTCTGCCGGGCAAAGAGCTTTTTTTAATCACAGATGCTAATGTCGTAAAGGCAAAACATCTTAAAAATCTGCTCGGCAAAGAAAAACTGCCACTGTTTATAATTACTCCCGCCGGCGAAAAATCGAAGAATATAAAAACCGTCATAAAAATCATCGAGGAAATGGAGAAAAAAGCACTCGGCAGGGATTGCGTCGTAATCGCGCTCGGCGGCGGAACTGTCGGGGATATCGCGGGCTTTGTCGCCGCTATCTACAAGCGGGGCGTTCCTGTAATTCAAATCCCGACAACCACAGTCTCGCAGGCCGATTCTTCCGTAGGCGGGAAAACAGGCGTCGATTCGTCAGTCAGCAAAAACGCCTTCGGTTCGTTTAAAAATCCGGCCGCGGTTTTTATCGATGTAAGCACATTAAAGACCCTCGATAAAGAGCAGTTCAACACCGGACTTGTCGAATCGATTAAGCACGCTCTTATCGCCGATGAAGAATACCTGAAATATTTGCAGAAAAATCTCAAGGTAATTCTTGCCCGAAAAGCCAAGCCGCTCGAGTATATCGCGGTCAAAAATTGCCGGATAAAGGCTTCTGTTGTCGAGGCCGACCCTTACGAAAAAAACAAAAGAAGAGTTCTTAACTACGGTCATACAATCGGCCACGCCGTCGAATCCGCCAGCAATTACAAAATCCTGCACGGCCAGGCCGTTGCGATTGGAATTATCGCGGCAAATATCATCGAGCAGAAACTCGGCTTCGGAGGAAAAGAAAGGCTTGCAGGGTTGAAAAAGCTGTTCGGCAAACTCGATATCAGCCTGAAAATTCCAAAAACAATCACCAAAAGACAAATTCTTGATATAATAAGCAGGGACAAAAAGGCTGTTAAGAAATGGCCGCGGTTCGTCCTGCTCGAAAAGACAGGAAAGGTATTGTGCAAAAAAGGCCAATTCGCACATAAAACAGAACGTAAAATTGTTGAAGAAACGATTAATATTTTAATTAAGCAAAAATTTTAAGAAGGTGGAGCTATGTTTAGAGAAAAGATTAAGGTTCTTGATTGCACTATCAGGGATGGCGGTTTGATTAATAATCACTATTTTACGGATGAATTTGTCCGCGCTGTATATAAAGCTGTCTCGGAGGCGGGAATCGACTATATAGAAATGGGTTATCGTTCATGCAGGTCCTTTGCGCCCGAAAGCGATTACGGTCCGTGGAAATACTGTGACGACGAAAAAATCAGCCGAATAATCGACGGCATCGAATCAACTACAAAAATCTCAATTATGGTCGATGCTCACCGTGTTAAGGATCAACAGTTCAAACCGGTTGACCAGAGCCCGGTCGATATGATTCGTGTTGCCACTTATGTCAAAGACATAGACAAAGCAATTGCCATGCTCAACATTGCCCATGATTTAGGATATGAAACTACGGTAAATATAATGGCAATCTCGGCAGAAATTGAAAAAGACCTCGTCGAAGCTCTCGAACAGCTTGCCGAAACTCCTGTGCAGGTCGTTTATGTCGTTGACAGCTTTGGCTATTTCTACTGCGAACAAATTGAACACATTGTAAAACTCTATAGAAAGTTATTGCCGGGCAAAGAAATAGGTATCCACTGCCATAATAATCAGCAGCTTGCGTTTGCGAATACAATTGAGGGGATTATACACGATGCCAACTATGTTGACGGCTCCCTTTACGGCATCGGAAGAGGTGCGGGGAATTGTCCGCTTGAGCTTGTTATGGGGTTTCTGAAAAATCCAAAATTCCGTCTCGAACCTATTCTAAAAGTTATCGAAGATTATATGCTTCCAATGCGGAAGGAACTCGAGTGGGGCTATATGATACCTTATGTGATTACCGGAATTCTAAACGAACACCCCAGAGCAGCAATTGCAATGCGAAAAACAAAAGATAAGGACAAATACGCAGAATTCTATGAGCAAATACGTGATGTAATGTAGCAAATAGGCTGATTTATAAGCGCAACAAAAAAGGGTTCAGAATCTTCTTCTTCCGAGCCCTTTTCGTTTCACCGGTTTCAAACTTCTATCTTCTTCCTAATGTAATATTATAAAACATTTGTGCTTTCATCAAGAGAAAATCCATGAAATCATAAAATTTTACTGTTTTAATATAAACACATTATACGTCCGGCATACCCACAATTTATTGTCGAATTACCTTTAAATTGCCACAAGTTCAATTTAATCAGCGGGTTAAGCGAAATAACTTGCAAAAACAGCCCATTTTATATAGAATCATCCCTCTTTATAAACTGGTTAATATCTTATGTTTGATGCACTAACCGAAAAATTTAATAATGTTTTCCGCACGCTTACCAATCGCGGCAGGATAACCGAAGCGAATATCTCCGATGCTATGAACGAGGTTCGCAAGGCCCTGCTCGAAGCGGATGTCAATTACCACGTCGTAAAACAGTTCTGCAAGGATGTCAGGACCGCCGCCATCGGCGCCGAGGTTATAAAGTCTCTGCACCCCGGCCAGGTAATGGTAAAAATCGTCAACGATGAGCTAACAAAACTTATGGGGCCGGAAGATTCGAAGATTTATTTTGTTTCTCCTGGCCCGACTGTCATTCTGCTTGCAGGCCTGCAGGGCAGCGGTAAAACCACCACCGCAGGCAAACTCGGAAAGTACATCGTCTCTAAAGGCAAAAAGCCACTTCTTGTTGCCGATGACCTCCAAAGACCCGCCGCCGTTGACCAGCTTGTTGTTCTTGGTCAGCAATTGAACATTGACGTTTACAGCGAGCCGGGTTCGAAAGATGCCGTAAAAGTGGCTAAAAAGGGCTTAAAACACGCCCAAAATAACGGCTACGATGTTGTCATTCTCGATACCGCCGGCAGATTGCACATCGACGAAGAAATGATGGACGAAGTCGCCAACGTTGCAAAGGCAACCAGCCCTCATCAAATCTTTCTTGTCTGCGATTCAATGACCGGCCAGGACGCCGTCAACAGCGCAAAGGAGTTCAACGAAAGACTTGAGCTTGATGGTGTAATCCTTACCAAGCTCGACGGCGATGCAAGAGGCGGGGCGGCCCTGAGTGTTAAAGCCGTTACCGGCAAACCGATAAAATTCATCGGCGTCGGCGAAAAATTAGACAAACTCGAAGAATTCCACCCTGACCGTATGGCAAGCCGAATCCTCGGTATGGGCGATGTCGTTTCGCTCGTTGAAAAGGCCCAACAGCAGTTCGATGCCGAAGAAGCCGAGAAAATGCAGAAGAAAATGGCCAAGGGAACCTTCGGTTTTGACGATTTTTTAAAGCAGATGCAAACTGTCCGGAAAATGGGCGGAATGGCCGATATGCTCAAAATGATGCCCGGAATGGGCGGTAAAATGGCCGATTTGGACATCGATGACAAAGAAATGGTAAAAATTGAGGCAATAATTCACTCAATGACCCTTGAGGAAAGAAAAAATCCGGATATAATCAACCCCTCGCGCAGGAGGCGCATCGCCGCAGGCTCAGGGACAGGCCAGTATGATGTATCCGGTTTGATAAAGACTTTTGAGCGGAGCCGCGGTATGCTCAAGGCCCTTTCGGGCGGCGCGATGGGCGGCTTCAAGACCCTTATGAGTGACGGCGGTATGGATGCTATCGGCTCGATGATGAGTCAGGGAAGAAAAATAAAACAACGCTCAAAAAGAAAGCGGAAAATAAAAAGGAAGGGCAAAACGATACGCCGGTAGAACAGAAACCATCGTTGACGGAGTTTCTTGAAATAGTCGCGAGAAAAACCGATGATGCTTTTGGAAAACAGTTCAGGGATTTTTTCGGCGACAACAAAGGCTCAGCACAATTGGCGATGCTCGTAAGCCCGACAAAAGATGAAATTGACCAGCTGAAAAAAGCTGTTGCGATAATGACCGAGGCCGAAAAGAAAGACGCCGAAAAGCTCGGCGACCTGCAGGTCAAAAAAATAGCAGAAGATGCAAAAATCGATATAGCGTTATTTACAATATTTATAAATGGCTATGCACTATATTGCAAAAAGGCAACATAAAAAAATTTATGTTAAATGATTATATCAAGGATGTTTTCCGTGTAAACCGAAAAGGAGATGCGAGGGAAGAAAGTTTTTATAAAACTCTTGCGTCTCTGCTTGAAATTTCCGCACAGCAATTAACAAATAAAAAAATTGATGTAACTATTCTGCCTAAAAAGACCGAAGCTGGTAATCCGGACTTTAGAGTCTGGGATGGCAATCAGCATATAACAGGCTATATCGAAGCCAAACCTCCGACAGAAGAAAATCTTGAAAAAATTGCCGAATCTGAACAATTAAAACGCTACCGCAGCACTTTCCCGAATATTATCCTGACAAATTTTTTTGAATTTTTTCTTTATCGTGATGGAGAACTGATAGATAAAGTTCAGATTGCAAGACCAGTTATTGCGCTCCATGTTAAAACCTGTCCGCCGGTGGAAAACGAGGAAAAATTCAAAGAATTATTAATAAAATTTTTCAGTTTTTCACTGCCCAGAACATATACTCCCAAAACCCTTGCCGAATCACTAGCGGTAAGGACGCACTATCTCAGAGAACAGGTCGAGCTTGAATTACTTAACAGTAAAGGCCGATTAAATGGCTTTTATCAAGCATTTGAGCAACATTTGATAGCGGGTTTAACAAAACAGGATTTTGCTGATATGTACGCTCAAACCATAACTTACGGTCTTTTTGCGGCAAGCTCAAGGTCTCAGAACGGCTTTACAAGAAAACAGGCTTTCGACAACATACCTGCCACAATTGGAATTTTAAGAGACGTATTCAGGTTTGTTTCACTGGAAGAACCTGGGCCGAATCTTGTCTGGATTATTGATGATATTGCAGAAATTCTATCTGTTGCAAATGTCAAAAACGTTTTACACAAATATTATTTTGAGGGAAAAGGTTCAGACCCTATTGTGCATTTCTATGAAACGTTTCTTGCAGAATACGATCCGCGGGAAAGAGAACAACGAGGTGTTTATTACACGCCCGAAGACGTTGTAAGCTATATAGTTCGTTCGCTGGATATTGTTTTAAAAGAATATTTTAATAAAATAAATGGTTTTGCGACAAATTCGGTAACCGTTCTCGACCCTGCGGCCGGAACACTTACCTTTATAGCGCAGGCAGCGGCAATAGCCGTCAATGAATTTTGCACCGCTTACGGCAGCGGCGGGAAAAAAGAGCTTATTAAGAAACACATCCTCAAAAATTTTTTTGCATTCGAGCTTATGATGGCGCCTTATGCTGTCGGCCATCTGAAAATTGGTTTTCTGCTTGAAGAACTCGGCTACAAGCTCGACAAGGATGACAGGTTCAATCTCTATCTGACAAATACGCTCGATATGAAAGAGCTTGCTGAAAGCAATCTGCCCGGCACAAGCTCACTTTCGCAGGAATCGCACGAGGCAGGAAAAATCAAAAAAGAAACGCCTGTACTGGCTATACTCGGCAATCCGCCTTATTCCGGGCACTCCGCAAATAAAGGGGGCTGGATAAGCAAAGAAATAAGAGAGTATTATAAGGTTGACGGAAAAGATTTAGGCGAAAAAAATCCAAAATGGCTTCAGGACGACTATGTTAAATTTATCCGTTTTGCACAGTGGAAAATAGACCAGGCTGGCGAAGGAGTTTTAGGTTTTATCACCAACCACAGCTATTTGGACAACCCGACATTCAGAGGAATGCGTCAATCTCTGTTGAATAGTTTCGAGCATATCTATATTCTTGATTTGCACGGCAACAGCAAGAAAAAGGAAACCTGTCCTGACGGCTCAAAAGATGAAAACGTCTTTGACATCCGACAGGGTGTTGCAATTATTATCGCCGTTAAGAAAAAAGGCTTGAAAAACAAAATTGTCCACAGCAATCTGTGGGGACTTCGCGAAACAAAATACGAGTGGCTGAAAACTCATCATCTTAAAAGCACAAAATGGAAGCAGTTGAAACCTGAATCTGAATTCTATTTCTTTGTCCCAAGGGATGAAAAATATTCAAGCAGATATAATAAATATATTAAAATCACAGACATTTTCCCCGAAAATAGTGTTGGAATAGTTACAAGCAGAGATAAGTTTCTGGTTGCTCCAACAAAATCGGATGTTGAAAAACGAATACGGATGTTTATAGATGGGAACCTGTCAGATAATATTCTCAAGAAAACTTTTAATCTGAAAGATAAAACAAACTGGACAGTGAAAGAGGCCAGAAATCAAATCCGGAAGACTGAAAACTGGGAAAAACAAATAGTCCAGATTCTTTATCGGCCTTTCGATAAACAATGGATTTTCTACAATAGCGCTCTGGTTGAAAGAATGCGCAAAGATATTATGCGTCATATGACGCATGAGAATTTATCTTTACTAATTTGTCGGCAGCAAAACAAAATTGGTTTCACTCATGCTTTTATTAGTGATAGTATTTCCGAAGCCTGTGTGGTTTCGGACAGAACAAGGGAAATAAATTACATATTACCGCTTTATACATATCCTGATGCGAATTTGTTTAACGGGGGAAGCAATTATCAGCGAGAGGTAAATATACCGGCAGAAGTGTTTGAAAAACTCAAAGAAAATTACGGCAAAAAAGTTCAGCCGGAGCAAATATTGTCTTATATTTACGCCGTTCTTTATTCGAATATCTACCGCAGCAAATACGCGGAATTTTTAAAGACAGATTTTCCAAAAATTCCTTTCTGCAGCGAATTGGCCATATTTTCAAAATTGGCAAAACTCGGCCAAAAGCTTGTCGAATTGCACCTTATGAAATCAGACAAATTAGACAAGCCTGTTGCAAAATTTGAGGGAAAAGGCGAAACCAAAGTCGAAAAAGTCCGTTTTGACGAGCAGCAGAAGCGTGTTTTTATCAATCCGGACAGCCATTTCGACAAAATAAGTCCTGAAATCTGGAAATACAGAATCGGCGGCTATCAGGTAATGGAAAAATGGCTCAAAGACAGGAAAGAAAGGAAATTAACCCTTGAAGAAATAAAACTTTATTGTAAAATTGCAACCTCAATAAAGGAAACCATAGGACTCCAGAATCACATCGACAAGATTTACCCGGATGTCGAAAAAACCATTATTGAGATATAGTTATTATTTGAAACCCCGTTAGAAAAAATTCTAACGAGGGTTTTAAAACCGTAAAAACTGCCGGTTGAATCTGGCGGTTTTTCTAACGGGGTAAACGTGTTTCTTCCTGACACAGGGTCGGGAGG
>JAHJUV010000003.1 GCA_018828825.1 Planctomycetota bacterium
CTTTTAACCTTTTAACCTTTTAACCTTTTAACCTTTTAACCTTTTAACCTTTTTGAGATTTTTATGTATTCAGATTATATCCGTAATGTAGCGATAATCGCCCACGTTGACCACGGCAAGACGACACTATTGGACAGGCTTTTGTATCAGTCCGGAATGTTTCGGACCGAAGACCTTGACAAGCTGGCCGGCAGCGAGCACGACTTGATTATGGATTCCAATCCCATTGAGCGGGAACGGGGCATAACAATCCTGAGCAAAAACTGCGCGATAAATTACACCGACCCTGAAAACAACGAATATAAGATTAATATAGTCGATACGCCCGGCCACGCGGATTTTGGCGGCGAAGTGGAACGCGTTTTGAAAATGGCCGACGGGGTATTGCTTTTGGTCGATGCTTTCGAAGGACCTATGCCGCAGACAAGATTTGTATTAACTAAGGCCCTTGAAAATAAATTAAGGCCTATAGTCGTAGTAAACAAGATAGACCGCGAGAACAGCCGACCGCACGAAGTTGTCAACGAGGTATTCGATTTGCTCGTTCAGCTTGGCGCCGATGATAAGGCTCTCGATTTTCCTGTTATTTACGCATCTGCAAGACAGGGCTGGGCGACGACGGACCCGGCTAAAAAGACCAACAACATGCAGTTGGTATTCAAGACTATCATAAAAAATGTTCCTCCACCGAAGGTTATTCCTAACGCTCCGCTGCAAATGTTGGTGACAAGTCTTGAATATTCCGATTATGTCGGGAAAATAGCAGTGGGCAAGGTTTTTGCAGGCCAGATAAGCGAGGGGCAGAAAGTTACGGTGATTGATACCGATAATGTGCATACTTTGCAAAAGGTGATGCATATACATTTATTTGACGGTCTTGGCCGAAGGCAGGCTCAAACTGTTTTGGCCGGCGATATATGCGCGGTGTCGGGTCTCGACCCGGTCGATATCGCTAACACTATCGCCTGTGCAGATAATCCTTCGAAACTTGCAATTATCGCAGTCGATGAGCCGACGATGTCGATGACGTTCAGGGTCAATGACGGGCCTTTCGCGGGCAAGGACGGTAAATATGTAACCAGCAGGCAGATTGGCGAAAGACTCGAAAAAGAGCTTCAGCATAATGTTGCGCTGCGCGTTGAGCCGGGGCAGACGCCGGAGGAATTTTGCGTTTCCGGCAGAGGGCTTATGCATCTGGGAATACTGCTGGAGAATATGCGGCGTGAAGGTTATGAAGTCTGTGTCGGCAAACCGGAAGTGATTTTAAAAGTAGTCGACGGCATACACCACGAGCCGATAGAACTGCTTGCGATAGATTGTCCGCTGGATTGTCAAAGTGCGGCGATGAGCCTTCTGGGCGAAAGGCGAAGTGAAGTGATTAAAATGGATACCAAAAGCGGGGCAAGCAGTTTTATTCATATGGAATTTATGATACCATCGCGCGGCCTGTTCGGGCTTCACGCAAGAATGCTGAACGCTACCCAGGGCAAGGCGATTATGCATCATTCGTTCGAAAGATATGAGCCGATGCGAGGTTCGATTCCTCAGCGAAAAGCGGGTGTTATGATTTCGACCAATACCGGCCAGGTTACGGCCTACGCGCTCGACGCATTGTATGACCGCGGCACTTTTTTTGTCGCCCCAGGCGAAACGGTTTACGAAGGTCAGGTAGTCGGCGAACACTGCAAGGACAACGACATTCCTGTAAATCCGGTGAAAGCAAAACAGATGAGCAATGTACGAGCGTCCGGCAAAGATGATTCTGCAAAGGTCAAGGCTGCGAGGAAAATGAGCCTTGAAATAGCGATGGAGTATATCCAGGCCGATGAGCTTGTTGAAATTTGCCCCAATTCAATTCGAATCCGCAAGCGGTTTTTAAAAGAAGAAGACCGCCGCCGAGCCGGGCGCAAAATGGCTAAGTAATTAGTGGGACAGTCCGAAAATCGACAAAAAAGCCCAAGATTTTTATTTGGAGTTAGGGCAGGATTGAAATTATAATCCTACTCCGATGGACTCGAAGGCTCAAAGCGAACATAAAGAACGCGAACATTTTTTTAACGCTGCCAAGGTAGTAGCGGGTATAACCCTGATTTCGCGCATATTCGGTTTTTTCCGGGATATGGGTATCGTTTCGCTCGGTGCGACCCGCTACAACGATGCGTTTGGTCTGGCGTTTAAAATTCCCAACCTTTTCAGGCGTCTGTTCGGCGAGGGTGCGCTTGCCTCGGCGTTTGTGCCTGTCTTTACAGATGTACACGAAAAGAACGGCCCCGAAAAGGCCCGCCTGCTGCTCGCCAATGCGATGGCCATACTGGCTGTTTTTCTGGCGGCTCTGCTGGTTATCGGCGAGTTGGGATTCTTTCTTTACTCGCTTGTGCCGGGGCCGAAAGACAGAGAATTTCTGATGCTCCTGGTGATAATTATGTATCCGTATATGTTCACTGTTTGCCTGCTTGCGCTATGTTCGGCGGCGCTTAACGCAAGAGGGCGTTTCGTATTCCCTGCATTTGCACCAATAATATTCAATATTTTCGGAATTATCGCCGCCTGGTGGCTGGCGCCGCTTCTTAAGGAGAATCTTCAGCATCAGCTTATGCTCGTGGCGTTCAGTGTGGTTATTGCCGGCGTGGTGCAGCTTGGGGCGGTATTGTGGCTGCTGAAGAGAACCGGACTTTTCCTTCGTCCGCGTTTGAAACCGGTAGAACCCGGAATTGGGCAGATACTTAAGCTTCTTGCGCCGATGCTTATCGGCCTTGGTTTTTTGCAGTTTTCAGAGTTTTTTCAGGACATTATTGCCTGGAATCTTACCGTAACAAAATTATCATCTACAATTAATATCTTTGGCTGGTCTATACCCTGTCCCTTAAGGGAAGGAGTAATTGTGCGAGTCGGGGCGGCTCGTGCGTTTTATCAATTTCCAATGGGTGTGCTGGCGATTTCGCTGGGGGTTGCGGTGTTTCCGCTTTTGAGCCGATACGCGTCCCGCGGCGATATGCCAAATCTGCGCGACAGTGTTAATCGTGCGATACGTCTTTCGCTGACAGAAGGCCTGGCGACGGGCGTCGGTCTTTTTATACTTGCCGAGCCGATTATGATGATTTATGCACGCCGGCGATTTACTGTGGACGACGCTATGCAGGCGGCGTTTGTATTGAAAACATATGTTCTGGGAATGTGGGCATATTGCAGTTATCAGATTTTAGCAAGGGCGTTTTACGCCTGCAAGGATACAAAAACACCTCTTAAGGTTTCGTGTTGTCTGGCGGTTTTTAATCTGATACTTTTGCTTTCACTTATCTGGCTGCCGGGTGTGGGGCCGGGCGCATTTGGACTTTCGACATCGATAACCTTTGCGATAAATGTGATGGTTCTGATTTATATATTACGCAAACGGCTGGGGCTTATCGGCGGGTGGAAAATCGCGGCAAGCCTTGTAAGGGCGGTGATTGCCTGTGCTGTAATGGCTGGAGTCGTACATTATTTAAAATGGTATATGAAAGATATGAACAATCTGGTTCTTCTGGGGGTATGTGTGTCTGCAGGGGCTGTAGTATTTATATTTGTTTTATGGCTGCTGAGATCTCCGGAAATAAAAGAACTAATGGGCAAAAAAGCGGTCTAAAAAAATGCAAGCGGAGGGAGTCGAACCTGCAAGTCTATCAGGACACAACTCACTTTTTCTATATGCTCTACGCTGTACGCTATTTTAATTATTTATATTTAAAATTTTGGCGCCTTCGAATCCGTTGAATTTAGTCGATGATGCGACGCTGTACGCACCGATGTTGACGGTATAAAGCAAATCGCCGAGTTTAAGATTTACCGGCAGTGAGTTGTGTCATTACTGTAGCAGTTATTGTTTTACCAAAATCACACCGGATTTTGCATCAAGCCGAAGCTTCAGGCCCTCTCCGTCCCCTGTCAGTTCGTTGCCGGAGACCTGGTCCTGAAAAGCTCCATCGAGCGGCAGTGAGATTGTCTGTGCAGCCGCGTCATTATTCAACACTACTATTACATGGTTATCTTTGGTCTTACGGCCGAATGCATAGACACCTTTTTCGTCATCGCTCAGCAGATCGTAGAAGCTGCCTCTGCGCAGAGCGATGTTGCTTTTGCGGATGCGAATCAATTGGCGATAATACTCGTATAAGTCCTGATTGAAAGTGACGGTGTCATTTGGTCGGCTCTGCCCCGGGATTGGATGGGAGCGTTCATTGTCGTATTTTAAGTCGGCCCAGAGCATCGGCTTGCGGTCATCAGGGTCGTCCGCTCCCCACATACCCGCTTCATCTCCGTAATAAATCATCGGTGCACCGAGATAGGTCATCTGGAAAAGTACCATTAGCTTCTGGATGCGTATTTCCTGAGGATTTGGCTTACGAAGATTATAACTGGGATTTTGGCGAGGACTTGCGTTTTTGTCGTAGCCGCGATTTTTATTGATAATCATAGAAGATAATCGGTCGGTGTCGTGGCTGTCGTATAAATTTTGCAGGCCGTAATTGACTTCCACCGGGTAGACGCTTCGAACACCAGCTAACTGCTTTGCAAAATCGGATACTTGGTAGCGTTTTTGTCCTGTGTCTATGAAGAATCGTACAGCGGCGCGCGCAAAGCGATAATTCATCACCGCATCGAATTGGTCTCCTGCCAGCCATTTTGAAGCATCATCCCATATCTCTCCGACAATGTAGGCTTGCGGGTTGATTGATTTTACCAGTTTTCGCCACTGTTTCCAGAACCGCGGGCTCACTTCATTGGCCACATCCAGCCGCCAGCCGTCAACGCCGTCATTAGGGTCGCCGTCGCCATCGGGGTCCATCCATCGCCGGGTAACGTTAAAGAAGTAATCCCTCGGGCCTTTTACCAATCCGTTTGGGTCTTCGCGAAATTCCGGCAGAGCTTTGTACCCCCACCATCCTTTGTAATCAAATTCGTTATCAGGGGTGGCGGGGTCGTCCCACTTGGTAACATCGAACCAATCTGCGTAGCGCGATTTTTGCTGATTTTTGACGACATCCTGAAAGGCCCAGAACCTGGTTCCGCTGTGATTGAAAACACCGTCGATAATAATACGTATGCCTCGCTTATGGGCCTGACGAATAAGCTTCAAAAACAGTTTGTCCGCTGCGCTGAACTGCCATTTGCCTGCGTCTTTATCCTCTTTGGCCATCAACTCCAAGTCCCCTCTGGCGTCAGGGCCGAAATTATTATCGATGTGATGATAGGTGGAAGCGTCATATTTGTGCAACGAGTACGCCTCAAAAACCGGATTCAGGTAAATGGCGGTTACACCAAGCCCGGCCAGATAGTCCAGCTTATCGATAATGCCCTGCATGTCGCCGCCGTAACGACGCTCAAAAACATTGTTATAAAAATCCTTACTGTATGCCGCCTCCCACGGCTGGAATTGATACCAGTCACTTGTCCATGGAGAGATTTCCCAGTCCCTCTCGGCGCCAAGCTGGAGTTCTTTTCTGGTCGGGTCATTTGTCAGATCGCCGTTACGAAAGCGTTCTGGAAATATCTGGTACCATACCGCATCTTTGGCCCAATCGGGAATGTGTCCCTGCCCCCACGTTGAGAGCGGAAAACAAATAACAATAACCAGCACAAAAAAGATAGTTTTAACCATTGTAGCCTCCATAACTTATTGTTAGCGTTCAACGTTCAGAAAGGAAAAAGAAAAAAATGAAACTTTTTAACCACAAATTAACACAAACCAGTACATAACGCCATTGCCAAGCCTTCAGGCCGCGTCAATCTCAACAATGCAACTGTTTTACGCATCTGAATATTATGGATATTCTAATCTATAAAAATACCAAATGCAATGTCTTTTTACTTTAAGGCGAAGCCCCGTAGGGGTAAAAAAATTCAAACACTAAACCCGGTTGAAGCTTGCTTCAGA
>JAHJUV010000043.1 GCA_018828825.1 Planctomycetota bacterium
AATTCTTAAATCCAATTTCACCGCAGCAGCGAAATGATTTCCGCAAAAAATATGATATTCCTGACAGCGCGATTGTTCTTGTAACTATCGCAAGACTGTTTCACCTCAAAGGGCATAATTACATCATTGAATCTGCCGACCAGCTTGCCAAGCGATTTGAAAACTGCATCTGGCTCTTTGTTGGTGATGGAATTTTAAGATACCGCCTGCAAAATCAAATTGCTGAATTAGGCCTGACCGATAAATTCAGATTCACAGGATTGTTGCCCGTCGAACAAATGCCGCTTGTAATTCAATCGTCGGATATTCTGGTTCATTGTTCACTTCGTGAAGGCCTGGCCAGAGTCCTGCCGCAGGCGATGCTCTGCAGTAAACCTGCGATAAGTTTCGATATCGACGGCGCAAACGAAGTCGTAAATCCCGACACCGGCAGACTTGTCGAGCCTGAAAACGTCGAGCAGCTGACCGAAACTTGCGCAGAGCTTATCGCAAATGAAAATTTGAGAACCAAACTGGGCTTAAACGGCAGGGAATTCGTCAAAGAAAAATTCTCGCCGAAAACTATGGTCGATAAAATCGAACAAATTTATAAGGGGTTATTATGAAAAGCTATAAGAAAGAACTTTATTTTAATACATCGACAAGGCGCCAGTTTATCAATATCACGCCGCAGGTAGCGGAATGTTTATCTGAAAGCGGCATAACCGAGGGCCTGTGTCTCGTCAACGCGATGCACATTACAGCCAGTGTTTTCATTAATGATAACGAGATGGGTCTTCATCAGGATTTCGAAACCTGGCTCGAAAAACTCGCGCCCGAAAAGCCTTATTCCCAGTATCACCACAACGGCGCCGAGGACAATGCCGATGCCCACTTAAAACGGACGGTTATGGGCAGGGATGTTGTTGTTGCCGTAACGGCAGGCAGGCTCGACTTCGGTCCGTGGGAGCAGATTTTCTACGGCGAATTCGACGGCAAACGCAGGAAACGGGTCCTCGTAAAAATCATCGGCGAATAGCACAATTATTTTTCAACGTTTTTTCACTGAGAAAAAATCAGAATCGTTTTCTGAATCTCGCCGTGGGGATATTCATCAGTTTGCGGTACTTGGCGACAGTTCGCCGGGCGATATCTTTTACGCCCATTTGTTCGAGTTTTTTGCGTATCGCCTCGTCACTCAGCGGCTTTGATTTATCTTCCGAATCGACAATCTGCTGCATCTTTGCCCGAATTGCCTCGAAGCTTTCGCTTCCGCCGTCGTCCGTTTCCATCCCGCCGCCGAAAAGGTCCCGCAGCGGCGTCAATCCCTGCGGCGACTGTATATATTTGCCAGAAACCGCACGTGAAACCGTAGCGATATGCACCCCGACCTTATCCGCAATCTCCGACATCGGCAATGGCTTCAAATGCGACCTGCCTTTTTCAAAAAATTCGCCCTGACTGTCAACAACCGCCTGGCTGACTTTCAAAAGCGTCTGCTTCCTCTGTGCGATTGCGTCCATCAGCCATCTCGCCGACCGGATATTGTCTTTGAGAAACTGACGCGTCTTTGTATCAGCCTTTTTATCTCTGGCCATATCCGAATAATATTCGTTTATCCTCAGAGTAGGAATATTTTTTTCCACAAGATAAACCTTAAATCCGCCTCCATCTCTCGCCTCTGCTATCACATCCGCCTTTATCGGCGGGTTTTTCACTTTGCTTATCTGCAGTCCCGGCGACGTATCGAATTTCCTCATCCGCAATATCGCCTCGTTAATCTGCTCGACCTCGCAGTTCATCTTCTTTGCGATTTCAGGCAGCTTGTTCTCGAGAAGCTTATCCAGGTATTTCGACACAATCTCCATCTCGAAACTCATATCATCGGAAGATTGGGCCATCTGAATCAGCAGGCATTCTTTTACATCTCTCGCCCCGACCCCGGCAGGCTCAAGCTGCTGCACAAGCTTCAAGGCCCTTTCAAGGTCATCCATACCGAACTCGTGCTTGTCTTTATTGTGAAGCTGTTCGAGCCGGACCTTCAAATATCCCTTCTCATCGATATAATCGATAATATGCTCGCCGGCCTTTTTGGTTTTCTCGTCAGTATCGACCAGTCGCCATTGCTCTTTGAGATAATCGTTCAAAGACACTGCCAGCGCCGGAGTATTATTCATCGCCTCAAGTTTCTTATCAAATTCCCCGTCGTTTCTTGCCCGACCGGATATCTCCGTCCGGTACATATAATCGTCCGACTGCTCGGCAAAATCGTCCAGCCTTTGATGAAAATCCTCTGTCTTGCTTTCGCCAGCTGTTCTGATTTCCTGTGTTTGAGTCTCGCTCTGCCCCGGCCCGCCTTCGATATTGTCCGCCGGAGAATCCGTCTCATTAATCTCCTCTATCTCAAGTACCGGATTGCTGTTCAGCTCAGCCTCTATCTTTTCTATAAGTGCCATCATCGGCAGTTGAAGAATTTCCATCGACTGAATCATCCGCGGCGCAAGCTTCATCCGCTGCTCCATACGCATCTGATTTGTCATGTCCATCTTCATACTTTTGCCGAAAAAACAGGGTAATACGCAAATTCTGTTCCAGTTTGCTTTAATATAGCAAATTGGGGCAAAAAAAGCAATTTATTGTGCAAAAAAATGGGGGGAAATTACCTATTTTTTCACAAAATACCCGCCCAAAGGCCAAAAATGCTTTAGCCTGTTACGAACATTACCTATGCCTGCCCCGCAAGATAGAAGCTTCCCGTGATGCAGATTAAATCCTCTTTGCCGATTGCGATTGACACGATGCGGAGCGGCAGGCTCATCGCTATAAGAGTTGTCCTTGTATGTTTGGTAGCAAATTCCTGAAAATTCTCCACCTATGGGGTGGCCAAGCCACAGCAATCTTTGGGGCAATTACGCGAATGGAGAATAGTTGCGAAAAAAAGCTATAGACTGTAAAATAAGCGACAAATGGAAAAGAAAATCGAATCCAATGACGGAGTAATTGTTCTCAAAAACATTGCCAAGGGCTTCAGCAGGAATGTCGTGCTCGACGATGTTTCACTGGCCTTCGAAAAAGGAAAAACGACAGTGATAATCGGACCCAGCGGATGCGGAAAGACGGTGCTGATAAAACATATAATCGTGCTTCTTCGGCCGGGCAAAGGAGAAGTGTATTTTCATAATCAGAGAATCGATAATCTGGACGAAAAAGAACTCGAAAACGTGCGGACCAAGATGGGATTTCTGTTCCAGGGTGGGGCGCTGTTCGACAGTATGAGCGTCTATGAAAATATACTATTTCCAGTAAAGCAGCATACCGAAATAAGGGACCGGAAAAAACTCAACGAGCTTGTGAAAGCGAAACTTGCGATGGTGGGGATGGATGGGTTCGAGGATTACTATCCGGCAAAGCTTTCGGGCGGGCAGAAAAAAAGAGTTGCACTGGCAAGGGCAATCGCACTGAATCCGGAAGTGATACTGTACGACGAGCCGACGACGGGACTCGACCCGATACGGGCGGACGTTATTAACGAATTGATTATAAAGCTGCAAAAAGAACTCGGCATTACGAGCATCGTGGTAACGCACGATATGAACAGCGCATATAAAATCGCCGACCGGATAGTTATGCTGCATAACGGCAAAATACTCATCGACGGCGACGCCGGCGCGATTAAGAATAGTCCATTCCCGGTAGTACAGCAATTTATCAACGGACAGGTGAGCGAGAAAGATTTAAAGGCACTGCGGCAGTCGATAGAAGATATAAAGATTAGCGACACGCAGTAATCTATTACAATTTTAAATTTTTAATTGAGGAGTTCGGCAGGATTGTTCTAAAAATCTAATTCTATTTGATTAGATTTTTTCTTCGTTTTCGGAGCTTGACGCATTTCGTCTGAAACTTCAGGTAATTCATCAGCTTGAAACAATTTGCTCTCAAGAACCCTCTCGAATAGTTTGATTTGAGAAGGATATCCTTCTATAGTTTTTTCCAGAACCCAAAGTAATTCCAGCAATTCACGAGTAAATTGGTGTGTCCAAGTTGTTGGGCGAATGTCGTCCAACGGAGAGGATTTCCTGCCGGAACGTTTTTTCATACGATATCCCAGCCAAGATTGTACTACTTTCAAGCCTGATACTTCAAAATCATAAACTGCCGGACTTACAGGATTAAATGAACCATCACCGACAAACAGTGTTTGTGTGGTTTCGTCATAGTTATACTCTTCGGGATAATTATTCTCTTTGTCAGAAACAGCCTTTTTGCATTTGGCGAAACCTTTAGGAATATTACCTTGTTTTTGGTTTTTATTTATCATACGTTGTGAATAAGTATGCAACCAAATCAATGATTGTCCAAATTGGGAAAGTTCAAAAAACAGCTTAACATCTTTTGTCAGCGGTACACGGATTTCACAATTACCAAGCTCCTTTTTAAAACGTTTTGTATATTCGGGATGTGCAAGTACTGCATAGATATATCCCGCAAAATCTTCCGGCGAAACATTTTTATCATAAGTATTTTTTAGCAACCCTAAAAGCTCCGGAATAAGATTCGGCAATGTTGCGTCGGCATTTCGGTAAAGCGGCAACACAGCCTTGGCACCATATGAACCTCTAAAACAGTCTATATCTGGTATTTCACTGCAAGCTATCAATGCAGGACCTTTCCCCAAAGGAGTTGAAAACAAACCTACTAAATAAATCTGATTTTCTTCATAAGATTGCCAAAGCTTTACAGAAAACACATCGCCAAGTCGATTATCAGGTATTATCCATTGTCGATCAAAAGAACGGTAGCAATATGGTACTGGTCTGATGATATGCGAATTTGCATCCATTGTTGATATTGGTTCAAGTTTTTTTGTGGTAACTAATAAATCATCATGTGTATTCGTAATTTTTCTGTCTCTGCTTTCTTTGAACAATGATGGACGTTCCAAGGCAGATGAGGTAACTAAAGATATCCAGCGTTCATTTAGTAGCTCAGAAGATGGGCCGATTGGCCAAGTGCGATTTAATTTACATCCTGATTGCTGCCAAGGCATCAAATCGACAAGATTTGGCCATTGTGTGAATATGCCTTTAATTTTAGGCCTGAAAGAATCTTGCCAGCCGGTAGAAATAGATTCCCATTTTATATCTTTAGAGGAACGAATTTTATCAAGTTTTTGCAGTTTTTCTTCTTTTGTACCTTCAATCTTTACATATCTAACTTTGGCAGGAATATTCTTATCCGGTTGGCTACCACGCCATGCGACAAAAATAGCCACTGGTGTCTGGATGGCAAAGATGTTTTCGTCTTTTCTGGTTCCTCGTCCCTCACCGCCAAGGTCGATAATGTCAATATGGTCACAAATTCGACGTATATGTTCACGAACACCAACAAATGCATCGCCGTCAAGATAGCTTGAGGCAGTAATAAATGAAATTATGCCCGGTCCTTTAGCTGTTTTATGTTCAAACACTTTCCAAAGCGACCAGCGTATAAAATACGCATAGAGATTATATATATTTTTTAGATGAACTCCGAATCCGGCTTGCCTTGCCGGTTCAAGAAAATCTTCAAGAATTGGCAGAACTTTACTACCTTCTTCTCCATATCGAACCCAACCTCCATTTGTGGCGCGATTTTCACGAGTAGA
>JAHJUV010000044.1 GCA_018828825.1 Planctomycetota bacterium
CAAAAACCGGCAGTTTCTACTGCCCTTTTCACAAAAAACCTTTTCCATCGGTAAATCCTTAAAAAGCCTTAATTTTCTGGAAATCCGAATAAAAATACCTATACTTACGTTTTTTTAGCACACTAATTATCATTCGGGTTAAAAGAACAGGCTTAAAATGGAACTGATAAGACAGATTAAAGATGCTGAAAGCAAAGCGAAAAAGCTGTTCGAAGACGCCCAGAAATACGCTGCCGGGGCCGAGGAAAAGACAAAAAAGGGACGCATCGACCGGCTCGAAGAGGCCAGACAGCATAGAAAAAAAACAATTGAAAAATCCAAAGAGCAGGGTCGAGGTGAAGGCGCCGAACAGGCTAAAGAAATAATGGAAAAAGCAGACCGCCGGCTGCAGCAGCTAAAGACCGATGCGGCAAAGCGTAAAGAATCGGCAGCAGATAAAATCGTCGATTTTCTGCACAACCGTCTGATTGAAAAAACGCAATAAAATTTCCGCCGGATAAACAATGTCAATAGCCCGGATGCAAAAAATTCTTATCGCAAGCTACCACACTGAGGCAGCAGATGTTCTCCAGGCTCTTCAGGACTCGGGACTGGTGCAGATATACGATGCACAGCGGGCTATCGTCAGCAAGGAATGGCCGCAGCTGCACACTGAGGTCGAACGGCCGAAACAGATTGAAGATTTGAGTACGAAAATTGATTCAGCAGTTGAATTTCTGAATCAATTTTCTCCCAAAGCGACTTTTGCACAAGTTCTCGCTCCCCGCGCGGTAGTCAGTGAAAAACAATACGCCGCGGTAATCCGCACCGACCAATCCCTGCAAATGCTCGAAAATTGTAACGAACTTTCAAGCCAACTCCACAAGCTTCGCGACCAGCAGGAACATTTGGCCGGACAGTTAAATACGCTTTTGCCTTGGGAAAAACTCGGTGCTGACCTCGCTGATTTGGAAAGATTTGAAAAAGGCACCGCGATTTTAGGTCTTGTTCCAGAGAAAAATCTGGCCATTGTGTCGGAAAAAATAAAAGACTTTAAGGCTGGATTTGAAAAAATCGGTTCCAAAGGCAGCTTTGCCGCCTGTGTAGTTATAACTCTTAAGAAAAATTCCGCCGAAGTTTATAAGGCCCTGCGAAGTATCGAATTTGAATCAGTAAATTTATCACAATTCAAAGGCACACCGGCTGAATTGATTAAAAATACACAAAAACAACTTCAGGAAATCCAGCAACAGATAGTAGATATTGAAAAGCAGGCACAGCAATTAAGTAAAAGCCGGCTTAAGCTTCAAATCCTTGCGGACTATTATAGAAATCTTCTCGGCCGTGAGCAGACAAGACTTGCCGTTCCGGAAAGCGAAAAAACAGTCATACTCGAAGGCTGGATAAAAAAGCACGACCTTAAAAAACTTCAGGACATCCTCGCAAAATTCAAAGGCACAAGCCTTAATCTTATCAAGCCGGCTCAGGACGAGGAAATACCGGTCGAAATAGAAAATACAAGAGCATTAAAGCCCTTTGAGGTAATTACAAGGCTGTATGGAATGCCGCAACATTTCGAGGTTGACCCGACGGCTTTGCTGGCTCCGTTTTTTGCCATATTTTTCGCTCTCTGTTTGACCGATGCCGGTTACGGGCTGATGATTATCGCGTTTTCGATTTATCTCATCCGCAAGATGCAGGGCGACAAGAAACTACTCTGGCTTTTGCTGGTATGTTCCGTTTTGACGCTTGGCGCAGGGGCGATGACCGGCGGCTGGTTCGGCGATTCCGCACAGCAGCTTTCCAGAATCTTCGGCTGGACCTGGCTGGCAAAGGCAAGAGAGTCGATGATGTGGTTCGACCCGCTTCAAAAGCCTATGACATTTTTTGTGCTGGCGATTGGACTGGGATATCTGCAGATTATGGTCGGCATTATAACGGCGTTTGTACATAATCTTATGAAAAAGGAAGTTATCGCGGCGATTTGCGACAACCTTACCTGGCTCGTAATGCTCAATTCCATTGTCCTGCTTTTGTTTGGCAGTAGAATCGGGCTAAGCGAACAGACTGTCAGCCTGTTCGGAAAAGTAGCGATTGTGCCGGCAGCAATGATTTTCCTGTTCAGCCACAGACAAGGCGGCTGGGGAGGAAGATTAGGTATGGGAGCGTATAATTTATTCAGTACTATATTTTTTATGGGCGATGTGCTCAGCTATCTGAGGCTTATGGCTCTCGGTATGGTAACGGGCGGCCTTGCAATGGCAATTAATGTTATGGCGAAGACCGCCAGCGATGTGCCTTATATCGGCTTAGTGCTGGCGATAATCGTTCTGATAGTTGGCCACACATTCAATACCGCAATATCCGGCCTAAGCGCCTTTGTACATACGATAAGGCTGCAATTTGTCGAGTTCTTCCCGAAATTTCTCGTTGGAGGCGGCAAAAATTTCGAGCCTTTGAGCAATAAATACAAATATGTGTATATAAAAGACGAAAAACAAAAGGAAAAATAGAAAGGGTTATTAATTATGGAATTTTTAGGAAACGCATTTGCATTAATCGGTGCTGCAATGGCAGTATTTATGGCAGGGTCGGGCTCTGCAATCGGTATCGGAATAGCCGGCAGAGCGGCAGCAGGAGTTCTGACCGAAAAGCCTGAACGTTATGGCCTGAACTTCATTATGGTGGTGCTGCCCGGAACACAGGGATTTTACGGCTTTTTGGGCGGCTTCCTTGTGATGCAGAATCTCGGCTTCTTCGACACTTCATACAAAATAATGCTTACCTGGCAGCAGGGCCTGGTGGTTCTGGCGGCATGTTTACCGGTCGCTGTTGCAGGTCTCATCAGCGCTATCCATCAGGGTAAAGTTTGTGCCGGCGGTATTGTTATGGCTGCCAAGCGTCCTGAAATGGCGTTCAAGGCAGGCGTAGTTTACGCGGTTATGGTTGAGGTTTATGCCGTACTCGGATTGCTGGTTACACTGTTTATGTTAAACAGCGGTCTGGACTGGGCAGCACTTAAGGCCGCCGCAACTGTTGTTACAGGTCAATAAAAATATCGGTATATTTTTTGGTGAAATATTATGAGTGCCAATGAAGTTACAGAAAAGATTCTGACCGAAGCCGAGGCTCAGGCGGAACAAGTAAAAAAACAGGCTGATGAAAAAACCCTGCAGGAAAGACAGAAACTCCAGGCAGAGCTTGACAGTTTCGACGAGCAAACTACGCAGCTTGCAAATCGGGCCGCCGAGGAGGTTATGTCTCAAGTTCTCGCCCAGGCCAGGATGGAGATAGCCAAAAAATCTCTCCAAACAAGAAACGGGCTGCTTGAGCAGACTTTTGCGGCTGCAGCGGAAAAAATCACAAATATGAACGCCAATGAATACCAGCAGCTTATGGAAAAACTGATACTTGCATCGGTAAACACCGGAGACGAAGAAATAATTATAGACAGAAACGAAAAAAGAATCGATGCGGCTTTTGTCGAGCAGCTAAATGCCAAACTCAGCAAAGATTCAAAGGGAAACCTGAAACTTTCGGATTCAAAAAACAATATCGGCGCAGGTTTCATCCTGCAAAAAGGAAAAGTGAGAATAAACGGCAGTTTGAAGGTCCTTCTTGAAACAGCGAAAGAAAAACTTCAGACCGAATTGGCCGCTGAATTATTCGGTAAGGGATAAACCAAAAAGAAAATGAATACTGTTGAGCAACAAAACATTCTGCATTTCAGCCTGTACCCGCCACTCGGCGAAGAGGACTGGCGGTACACCTTCGCGACGGCGCAGGTAAAATCCCTGTCGGAAAAATTCTTCGACTCGGCCTTTTTTGCCGAACTGACAAACAGTGGCAGTTTCGCCGAAGCGGTCGAGCTTCTCGGTGGGACCGATTATGCCGTATCCGCTTCCGCATCAAATGAGGAAATTGAAAAACTGCTCTGCGACAGGCGCAGGGAAGCGAAAAAACTAATCTGCCAATTACTCCTCGATGAGAAAATTATCGAATTTCTGCAGGCAAGGTCTGATTTCGCAAATATGAGACTTGCGATACGCAGACTTGTTCTGGAAAAACCGCTTGGAAGTCCAACAGATTACTGCGACAGGGGCAATATACCTGTCGACCAGTTTGAACTGGTTTTCGAGCAGGAAGATTACGCCGCCCTGCCGAGGTATTTGCAGGAAGCGGTAGAAGCGGGCGTTCTCGGCTATTATAAAAACAAAAACGTCCGCGACATCGACATTGCGATAGATAAAGTCGAAGCGGAATTTCAGCTCGAAAACGCAAAGCAGGCAGGCAGCGTTTTTCTTGTCGAGCTTATGAAGATGCATACAGATATCACTAACATCCGAACTATGATGAGGCTGAAATTCACCGAAATGTCGGACAGGGATGTTTTTATGCCCGGCGGATATATCGACTCTGCCCGGCTCAGCCAGATGATTGATATCGGTTATGACGGCCTTGCCCATGCCTTTGCGGCTACGCCATATTATGCGATACTCGAAGCAGGCGCAGGTTATATGCAAAGCAATAATTCATTTTTAAAACTTGAAGCGGCTGTGGAGCGGCATTTTCTCGGATTTCTCAAAAACGCAGACCAGATAACCGCAGGACATCAGCCGATAGTTGCTTATCTTTTCAGAAAAGAACAGGAAATAAGAATGGTAAGAATGGTTCTTGCCTGCAAAAAGGCCCAGATAGAGCCTAATGTAATTAATGATAGAATCGTTGTTTAGTTATAGAAGAATTTTATGCAGGGAAAAGTAGCTATATTCGGCAGTGCTGATTTCGTGATGCTTTATTCGGCACTCGGCGTGGATTGTTTCGCCGTGGACGACAAACCAGAACAGATAGTCCAGACGGCGGAAAAGATCGTCGATGGAAAATATGTACTTGTAATTGTTTCGGAAAATACGGCACCGGACGCTCAGGAAGTTTTCGACAAATTCAGTACAAAACCCGTACCTTGTGTGCTGACCGTGCCGTTTACAACCGAATCGAAGGGCTTTGCCGTTGAAAGCCTGTCGAGGCTTTTAAAAGGCGCCACAGGAATAAATATTTTACAGAATACTTAGACTTTTTCTAAAACAGGATAGACTATGTCAGGGAAAAAAACAGGAACAATTGTAAAAGTTGCAGGTCCAGTCGTCATTGCCGAAGGTATGCTCGGTTCGAGAATGTACGACGTCGTGAGAGTCAGCAAATATAACCTTATCGGCGAGATTGTTGAGCTTAAAGGCGACACGGCAAGCATTCAGGTTTACGAGGATACCATCAGTGTCGGCCCCGGAGAACCTGTCGTCGATACCGGAGCTCCTTTAAGCGTTGAACTTGGGCCCGGACTGATAGAAAGCATTTACGACGGCATTCAAAGACCGCTCGATACACTTTATAAGGCGCAGGGAGACCATATTCTTCGCGGCAGTCAGTTGCCGGGCCTTAGCAGGGAAAAGAAATGGCACTTAAAACCTGTCATTAAAAATGGAATTGAAGTTGCCGGCGGAGATATAATCGGCGAGGTTCAGGAAACGCCGATTCTGCTGCACAAAATTATGATTCCGCCGAATATAAGCGGCAAAATCGAAGGCCTTAAAGAAGGCGATTACACCGTAGAGCAGAATATTGCGACGGTTACCGCCGGCGACGGCCAAAAACATGAAATCAAAATGATGCAGAAATGGCCTGTCCGTATGGGCCGGACTGTAAAACAAAGACTTGCTCCCGACTCAATTCTTCAGACGGGCCAGCGAGTCATAGATACATTTTTCCCGATAGCCAAAGGCGGAACGGCCTGTGTGCCGGGACCTTTCGGCTCAGGAAAAACCGTTATCCAGCATCAGCTTGCGAAATGGGTCGATGCCGATGTCGTTGTTTATGTCGGCTGCGGCGAGCGAGGCAATGAGATGACCGATGTGTTGATGGAATTCCCGGAATTAAAAGACCCGCGAAGCGGCCAGCCGTTGATGAAACGCTCGGTCCTTATCGCCAACACCTCCGATATGCCCGTAGCGGCAAGAGAGGCCTCGGTCTATACCGGAATCACAATAGCAGAATATTTCCGCGATATGGGTTATACCGTAGCCCTGATGGCAGACTCGACGAGCAGATGGGCCGAAGCAATGAGAGAAATATCGACAAGGCTCGAAGAAATGCCCGCCGAAGAAGGCTATCCCGCTTACCTTGCCGCCAGAATCGCATCGTTCTACGAACGAGCAGGTAGAATCGAGTGCCTTGGAAAACCACAACGGCAGGCTTACCTTTCGATAATTGGAGCAGTAAGCCCGCCCGGAGGCGATTTGTCCGATTCGGTTGTACAAGCGACATTGCACGTTGTAAAAGTGTTCTGGTCGCTGATGGGAAAACTCGCTTATCAAAGACACTTTCCCACAATCGACTGGCTGACAAGCTATTCGTTCTATAAACAATATCTGCCGAGCTGTTTTAAGGACAAGGAAAAGGGACAGGAAATGGTACAGCTGACGCAGGAGGCGATGGGACTGCTCGAACAGGAATCGCAGCTTGCTGAAATCGTAAGGCTTGTCGGCTCCGAGGCAATAAGCCCGACCGACAGAATGGTTCTGCAAACCTCAAAAAGTATTCGCGAAGATTATCTGCACCAGAACGCGTTTCACGAGGTCGATACATACACCTCTATGGAAAAACAGTACGAAATGCTCAAGACGATACTTCACTTCCACAAAAAAGGTCTCGAGGCTATCGAAAACGACGTTGACACAGAAGAAATTTTCAAACTTGCGATATGCCAGGACATAGCCAGAGCCAAGTTTGTACCCGAAGAGCAGATTGAAACAATCTCAAAAATAAAAGATAAAATAGACAAAGAATTCAAGGCTCAACTTTCAGGAGCGAAAAATGCTTAAGGAATACCGGACAGTAACAAGTATAAGCGGTCCTTTGATGCTGGTTGAATCAGTCGATGGAGGCCGTTACGGCGAAATAGTTGATATAGAAATCGGCGACGGCTCAATCCGTCACGGCCAGATACTTCAGGTTGACAGGGACAAGGTGCTTGTCCAGGTCTTTGAAGGCACCGAAGGTATCGACATAAATTCCGCTACGGTAAGGATACTCGGCAGACCTCAGCAGCTTGCAGTTTCGCCGGACATTCTCGGCAGGGTTTTCACCGGTATTGGCGAACCGAAAGACGGCGGCGGCGAAATCATCGCTGAAAAACGTCTCAACATCAACGGCAACCCAATTAATCCTTACAGCAGAGACTATCCAAACGAATTTATCCAGACCGGTATATCGACAATTGACGGTCTTAACCCGCTTGTTCGCGGCCAAAAACTGCCTATATTCAGCGGCTCAGGCCTGCCGCACGATGAACTGACCGCACAAATTGCAAGACAGGCAACCGTACTCGGCAAGGGCGAACAATTCGCCGTTGTTTTTGCCGCTATGGGAATCACATTTGAAGCGGCACAGTTTTTCATCAATGATTTGCGAGACACAGGCGCCATCGAAAGAGCCGTAATGTTTGTCAATCTCGCCAACGACCCTGCAATCGAAAGAATCGCCACTCCTCGCGTTGCTCTTACAGCAGCCGAATATCTGGCGTTCGATAAGGATATGCACGTCCTTGTCATTCTTAATGATATGACAAATTATTGCGAAGCCCTTCGTCAAATCAGTGCCGCACGAAAAGAAGTACCCGGCAGGCGAGGTTATCCGGGTTATCTTTATACCGACCTTGCGACGATTTACGAACGGGCCGGGAGAATTAAGAATAAAAAAGGCTCGATAACAATGGTGCCGGTTCTAACGATGCCGGAAGATGACAAAACCCATCCTGTGCCGGACTTGACCGGCTATATCACCGAGGGCCAGATAATTCTGTCCCGTTCTCTGAATCGCAAAGCTATCGCCCCGCCGGTAGATGTGCTGCCGAGTCTTTCAAGGTTGAAGGACAAGGGTATCGGCAAAGACAAAACACGCGAGGACCACGCCGATTTATACAATCAGCTCTATGCGGCCTATGCACGCGGAAAGGAATGTCAGGAACTTGCGACAATACTTGGCGAAGCCGCTCTGTCGAACGAAGATAAAAAGTATATGACTTATACGAACGAATTTGAAAAGCTGTATATTTCGCAGGGCTACCACGAAAACAGAACTATCGAACAGACGCTCAATTTGGGCTGGCAGCTTTTGAGCGTGTTCGAAGATACCGAACTGAAACGAATTCGCGTCGAATTCCTGAAAAAATATATGCCTAAGTTCAGGAAATAATCAAATATGCAGACAAACGTAAACGCTACAAGAATGGAACTGCTTTCGCTCCGCAGACGCGTTGCGCTTGCGGAAAGAGGCCACAAACTGCTGAGCCAAAAAAGAGACGAGATATCGAGACAATTGATACAGATATCCCGGCTTCTTGGTTCGCTCCGCCAGGAGGTTGAAAAAGAACTCATCGAAACATCAAGACGATTCGTTATGGCAAAAGCTACAATGGAACCGGAAAACATAAAATCCGCAATGGAAGTTCCTACCAAGAAATTCAGCCTTGCCATTAGTTTCGCCGCCATAATGAACGTAAAGGTTCCGAAATTTGCCAAGGAAATCGATGGCGAAATAATCTGCTACGGTTTTTCTACAACCAGCGGCGAGCTTGATATCGCTCTTAAAGGTTTGGAAAAAGTTTTCGACAGACTGCTTGAACTCGCTGAAAAGGAAAAACAGGCTCAGCTCCTTGCAGAGGAACTCCAGAAAACACGCCGGCGGGTAAACGCTCTCGAATATGTGGTTATTCCGGAACTGCAGCAGATAATCCGCTTTATATACGACAAACTTGCCGAGGCCGAACGCGACAATATAAGCAGACTGATGAAAATCACCGAAATGATACGGGCTATTTAAACCGTTATCTGTATTCAAACCCTCAATCCCCGATGAGATTCTCAAAATAAATTGCCTGTTGTTCAGGACAAAAACAGTTTATAATATCTATATGCCTGATACTGATATTCCTATAACAGAAAAGACGGTTTCAAAACCACTTATGACTGCCGGTCCCACCCTGCACTACAGTCATACGAATGTGAATGGCTGTTATTTCCTTGCGGTTTGCGTGTATTATTTTGCTGCCATTTTCTGGTCGAAACTTTTAACAGGCGGTCTTATCTGCCCATATTTCCCCGGCCCTTTCTATCTTGAGAAACTCGTCCTGGCACCGGTGAGCATTTTTGAATATCCCCCACAGATATTTGTGATGGGCCTTCTTATTGGAATCCTCATTTCCGCCCCGATTCTTATCTCGCAGCTTATGAATTTTAATTACAGCATTCTGCCCGTGCTGATACTGGCCTTTATAGCAGGTCTTCCGGGACTTGCGATTTCTGTTATCATCGGTGCGTTCGCGGCGGCACTGAGGCCCTTGCGGTTCAGGTCGCGGTATATCTCCATCCTTTTATGCATCTCACCTGCGCTTATATATTTCGGCTTTTTCGGCGGAGCGAAAAATGTCGACAATATCCGCTGGGCACTGTCGTTTGCTCCCTGGCTCGACGGCTTGTTTACGGCACTGACAATTGCTGCCATAGTTTTAATAATAGGACATTTCACCCGATACAGGCCCGGCCTGATATGGAGCATAACTGCTATTACTCTCACGGTTGCAATAATAATCTTTCAGAGCAAAATCAGCCTTTCGGAACTTGATTATCAGCTTTACATCGCCAGGAATAATCCGGAAACCATAAAGGAATTTCAGGACAACAGTATCACGGATGCATTGGATCGCACCTTGACAAGTCCGCAAAGCAGAAGCTATTTTCAATCGCCTTTTTACCCCGTCGAAACCATAGCGTTAAGAGCGGTCCTGAAAAAGGAAATCCAGACTCGGCTGCTGCTCGACCGCTGGCCCGAATGGTTCGATGAACCGGCCACGCTCGGCTACCAGGCCGAAAAACGGTATCTTTTGAGACAGTATGAAAAATTCATCAACCCCAAAAAACAATGGTGGAAGCCGGCGTTCCTGCACAATGCACTGCTTAAAAGCAAGGTCAGAATCAAGCGAATGCCTATAGCACTCTTCTATAAGGGCCTGCTGAGCGAGTTGTCACCGGAACTTAATATCCTCGTCGAAAAGGAAATCCTGCATTTTTACAACGACTATCCTCACAGGGAAAATCTCCCGATATGGCACAGACTTTATTCCGAGTATCCGAACAGTACAGAGTCAATTGAGGCACGCTGGCGAAGAGCCGTTCATCTGGCAGGAATGGAAGAGTTTGCTTATGCCGGTCAGTTGATAGAACAGGGCCTTTTGATGATTGAAAAAGAATCGGTAAAAACCGCTGATGTGCCCGTTAACGAAATCGAGGCGGTTTTCCGTAAGCCCGCGGCAACGGTTATTACCGATTACGAACTCAAAAAAATCAAAAGAAAACTCCAATATCTTCGACATCTAATCAGCGGCGAGAACCTCGGTACCGAATCCAAAGACAAACACTTACTGGCCCAATTTATCCTCCTAAACCCTCACGACATTCTCTATAAGATGCAGCTCGAAAATCTACTGAATCAAATAACTGACCAAAGCCCGTTGAAAGACAATATAGTCCTTGCCCAGACTATGCTGATTTCAGATGTGGTTCTAAGAGCACAGCGGCTCGGAGAAGTCGCCAAAAAATTCGCAGCTACCGACGGCGGCATACAGGCAAAATTTGAGCAGGCCTCGCTAAAACTTACCATATGGAAAGAACAGAACTTAAGCGATACAGAAAAAGAAAAATACCTGAACGAAGCCAAAAACGACCTTCAGGATTTCATTAAAAACTACCCCGACAGCATTTTCGCAGAACAGGCACAGGAAAAACTCGCCGTTCTGCCCACCCACTAAACCCCCACACCTATTTGCATAAGGCAGGCGAACTAAACTATTTGCCTATATAGGCTATTCATATTAAACTTTCGCCCACCCAACCACAATACAAATAGGTGTGGGGGTAAACAAGCTCAAATCTTCCTGCCCCCGCGTTTCACGCGAAGCGGGGCGGCGGGTACAATTTTACCTGTTTTACCAAATTTGACTTCCCTTTCTATTTATAGTATAATAAGCCGGTATGCAAAGCAGAATAACGATAAACAGCAAAAATGAAGCTCAAATCCTGTTAGTGGGCCAAGGCGACAAAACGACCGTTGATACATCAAATTGTGCCGGTGTCCGGTTCCACAGCAGTCAGAATATTTCTGACGCCATTACGGCAGCGGCGGCAAATCAATTTGACGCCATAGCTATAATCCCGGACGATTTTGATAAAGATTTAGCTTCAAACCTAAAGAGTTTTCGGCAGATAACTCCAAAATCAAAGATTTTCCTACTCGTCCAGATATGGCAGGAACCGTTAGCTGTCAAGTTAGCTGCCCAGCCGCTCAACGGCACTAAACTTCTGGATGATTATTATATCTGCCCGGTTGCTTTCACAGGTAAAAATGAACCTCAGCAGCCGGTAAAAACCGATATCCCTGACAGCAAGGGAGCCGAAGAACAGCTCGAGCGGATTAAAGTCCTCGAAAAACTGGTAATGGAAGACGAACTTACGGGTGTGAAAAACAGGAGATTTGTCAGGGAATTTCTCCGCCAGATAATTGAACATTCAGAAAAACAGTCCCTGCAGGCCACCCTGCTGATTTTCGACATAGATAATTTCAAGCAATATAATGACCTTTACGGTCATTATGTCGGTGATAATATTCTTAAACAAGCTGCCGTTTTAATGCAGAAGTGCTGCAGGAAACAGGACGTTGTCGGCAGAATAGGCGGCGATGAGTTTGCCGTGGTATTTTGGAATCTGCCTGCCGATAAATCGGTCGCTTTCGATACCGAGACAAAAACCGAAAGAAGGCATCTTGAAAGCGAACATCCTACACAGGTGATAAACATTTGTGAAAGATTCAGAAGAGAACTTAACAAAACTGACCTTCCGGCACTCGGCGCAGAAGGCAAGGGAATTTTAGCCATAAGCGGCGGTCTGGCAACATTTCCACGGGATGGTGTAACCGTCCAGGATCTCTTTGAACGGGCTGACAGTGCCCTGCTCGAAGCAAAACGCAGCGGCAAAAACAGAGTCTATCTAATCGGCAGCGAAAGCCACCGGCCGCAACAGGCCTGATTTTAAAGCCTGACAACTTCCGTCGGACCTTTAAGTTTGTATTTTACCCCCCGCCATTTTATCGTCCTGCCAAACAGCGAAGAAAGAATGCAGAACAACATAAGCCATGACCAGAATATATTTCCGGCAATATCGGCAATCGCCGCGACTTTCATCCTCGGCCAATCAGCGGGAAAAATCCTGAAAATCATTTTTTGTCTTAAAACAGCACACAGAAACTGTCCCACAAGAAACAGAAAAGATACCAACAAAAATATATACCATCCATCAAAAGCTCTGTTGTATAAATAAAGGGCAATTCCTGCAAATCCCCACAGTCCAAAAAGAGGATAAAGACTGCTGAAAACTCCTAACCACCATGTACCCGGAGCGGTTATTCGCGTAATAAGAAACTGCCGTCTTGCAAATTCCAATAGTCTCAAAAAGTCAATTTTTTCATAAGAAGCCACAAAACAGGCGGGCACAAATATAACCCTGAGCCCGGCTTTTTTAACGGCCTGGCTTAATGTCAGGTCATCACTGGCTGATTTTTCCCATATTTTTTCTATTCCGAGTTTTTTAAATACTTCTACCCGAACAGCCATTGAACCACCCCAGGCATGATTGAATCTTGTAACGCCGAGAAGCTGAGCCACTTTCGCATTAAGTATGGATAAAGCCAGTGTCGCGAAATTGTTTCTTGTCGGCACATACCATCGATAGCCGCCGGTGACACCATATCTGTCTTTGCGAAGCGGATAGACAATTTCGTTGAGCCAGTTTATCCGGACACAGGCATCAGAATCGGCGAACGCAAAAACTGTCACATCTTTATCGACATTACCGCACGCATAAAGCAGGTTATGCAGTTTCTGGCTGCCCTGCTGCGCCCTGCCTGCGATAAGAACTTTTACATCAAACGCTTTTGTCAGATTTTTAAACTCTTCTTTAAGAGCAAGTAATCGGCTGTGGGCCTGGTCTTCGGAACTTTCGGTTACGAATATCATTTCATAATCTTCATAATCAAGCTCATAAAATGACCTGATATTTTTATCAAATGCGGTATCTATTCCCTTACATGGAACTATCAGGGCAGTCTTACGACGATAGGAAGTGTGATTTTTGTTGAATTTTTTCAGTACATATTGATAGTTACTGACAATATGATATATGAAGATTATCTGCGCCGAAACTGCAACTGCAACCAGTACGTATAAAAATATCATATCTACCGGTCCCTCAGTAAATACTTGCTATGGGAATAAGCGAATCAACTAATTTTTTTATCGTATATTGGGCAGTAAGGTCAATGCGAAGCAAATGACCGTGATTATGCTGTGAATCTATGATAACCAGATTTTCATCGTTACTCATCCAGCCTGTCTCCTGAACCTGATGGCCGAGAACAAATAAATCGATGTCAAGCTGCTGCGCAAGAAATCTGAGACTTTTACTGCTCTGCCCCCTGCCCCACGTCAAAAGATAGGCCGAGTTAGGCCTGACGATATCACTGATTTTTAAGGCCCTGTCAAATATCGTAAAATCGAATTTTTCCACCATCCTGTCCGAGGGCAGCGAGTGCGATATCCAAATCCTGTTGGGGCATCTAACCGCCAGCGGCTGTGAGAAAAGAAACCGCTCAATCGCACTTTCCAGTTTTTGGACATCTTCGCCGAAACGCCGCTGCATTGCCGCACGCATCGCCGTGTTCATCTCCTTACCGTTTTTCATAACATCGCTGTTGTTTATAAAAGCAGTGTCGTGATTAGCAAGAATGAAATGAACCCTGTCTGGATAATCTATCTTCAGTTTGACTGCGTCAGCCAGCACCTCAAACGAAAGGCAGCCGCCTTTTTCGTCTTCCGGTCCGCCGTGTATGATTTCCTGCAGGATAAGATGCCTTTCAGGATTTTCTTCAAGATTTGCGTAAGAAACAATCCGCTCGAAATTCCGTCTGTGGCCGTGAATATCACCGGCAATTACCACATCCCCGGCCTGCGGCAAAACTATTAGATTAACTTTGCGATATTTATCCTGCTTATTGGCAACGATACCATTTTCAAGCAGTTTGATAAATTCTTCTGCCATTATTGATTGCCCAGTTTTTTGGTAAAGATACTGTGAATCAGAAGGTCGAGCCTCGAGATAACCTCTGCCATCGTAGCCGGACGTCTTTCAGGCTCTTCCCTTACACAATCCATAACAAGTTTAGAGACACCTATCGGTATTCTGTTATACATCTCATGCGGAGCAACAAAATCCCGCTGAATGACTATCGACGCCAAGTCATTCGGCGATTGTGGTATCAGTGTCGGCACATTTTTGCCGGTCATAGCCCAATACATCGTCGCACCAAGATTAAAAACATCGGTTCGCTGACTGATATGTTTTCTCTTTACCTGTTCAGGAGCGATATAATCCGGCGTGCCTTGTATTCGCGGCTTTATCGTGCCTATTTTACAGCCCTGGCCAAGGTCAATTATTTTGATAGCGCCTGATTCACTTATAAGAATATTGTTTGGCTTGATATCACAATGAATATACCCCTGCTGATGCATAGCATTCAGGCCGGTTGCCACCATACGAAATACCAGAAGAACATCGCCAAGACTCAGCGACTTTGATTTTTCAAGGGTCTCGCCCTCGAACATCTCCATCGAAAGCAGCAGTTCCTTGACCTTTAACATTTTGCGGATTTTTATCACCTTGTGGCACTTGCGAAGATATGGGTTACTGATAGCCTGTGAGACTTTATATTCGTTTTGCATTTGTTCGAATATTCGGGCATCTTCCGGCTTTTCATAGACGGACCGCTTAAGAGCAACTGTTTCGCCGGTTTCTTCGTCGCGCGCAAGAAAAATCGTGCTCCGGGCTCCTGTCCCGAGCTTTTTTATTATTGTAAAACCACTTAGTTCAAGCCTATCTACTGCCATGGCAAATATTATAGCAACTCAATCGTATTTTTAAACAAACTTTATATAAACAAAAATCGACAAGAAATATCCTTATACCGGCAACAAAAAGAGGCAAAAAAACTACATGTTTTTCCCTAAACTCCCCGAGTATCCCGATGAATCGGGAGAACCTACGACCTGGCGGTTAATCGGGACTCGCTCTACCGATTGAGCAGGTTATCTATTATCCACTTTGCCGATTTTTTCTTTTTAATATATAATTCTCTGACCATAGCCTCAGAACGGTTGTCAAACCGTTCCGAATATACCAACCGCCATGGACCATTTTTATGGGTAAACTTATGATTATCTTTCTCCGGTGCGTTATGTTCTTGCAAACGACGGCCTAAATCGTTTGTCGAACCTATATAAAACTTCCCCGCCGGATTCTGCAAAATGTACACAAAATATCCCAAACTCCCCGAGTAGGGCTCGAACCTACGACCTAGCGGTTAACAGCCGCTCGCTCTACCGATTGAGCTATCGGGGAATCGTATTAACTTTTACTCCCGAATGCCAATCTGGCCATAGCGGTTAATCCCGATTTAGCGGGACTCGCTCTACC
>JAHJUV010000045.1 GCA_018828825.1 Planctomycetota bacterium
AAATATTAAATTTTAGATTAAGTTAGTTTACTTTCATACCATAAACGTCCTGGAACGGCTTTGTTCCAAAGGACTCGAAACCTGAGCCTGCCGGAGGCTTATAATTTGCCCCGACAGACATTATTTTCCTTTTCATTGCGTAACCATCGGCGCCGGATTTGTCGACATTATCAAAACGGTTCTGCGTTACCAGCAGATATCGCGAACCTTTTTTAATTATTTCTGTCGCTATACCGAACTGAGCGAAATACCGTTTTACCGGTTCGAGATGGGAACTCAAATTATAACTTGCAATGACGATTACATTGTCGCCCATAGGTTCGACCATTTTGGGCGGCCTTTGCGCCGTTACGCTTGTCTCAACTGCCGCAGGGATTACTTTTTCAGGCATAAGTGCCTGTACTGGAACGGCAGGTTTTACTGCCTTTGTTTCCTGCGTCTTTTTTATCGCATAAATCTGACCCAACCGAAACAGTATCAGCAAAGTCGCGAAAAAAGCCAGCAGCGTTATCGCCGCGACCTGCCAGGTCAAACACAGTTCTATCCGGTCGGGATATAACCTTAATGTCCTGGGCCTGCTGGACCAGACAAATTCAGGTCTGGCCGGCCTGGCGGTTTCTGTTTTGGAAGGTTTTGCCTGAGCCTGCGGAACAGCTTCTGTTTTTTCTTCCGGTTTAACCGGTTCTTTTACTACGCCTATTTTTTCCAGCACTTTTTGCTGGGAGTTTTTAAAGCGAGTCTTATTTATAAGCTCATAAAGCGCAATATGTCTCGTATTTCGTGCCATATTTACAGCCTTTTGTCGCCCTGGTACCAATTTACCGGGATTTAAGTTAAAATAATAGAGGACAAGAGAATAACCGATTTACAGCCGGCTTTCAACAGGAAAAATTCTAATTCGTCCGATAGAACAATATGTAAATGCGGTTTTTTTTAAATTTCCTTGACAATCCGGGCGTATCGGGATTAAATTCCCTCCGTATTTTAGACTTAATTGGCGATTTTTTTGCCGCAAAGGGCGATTTTACTCGCCTGAATATCCGATATAAAGAGCAATTTTCCGTGATTGTCAGCTTAAAGCAGCTGATAAAGGGGGGATTGGTCTTTATTGTTTTTTGTCCTTAACCGGAGTGAAATCAGATGCTACCAGCAAAAAAGACAAGTAAAACGAGAACAAAAACCAGAAGAAGTCATCATGCTTTAAAGCCTGTGAACTATTCTGTATGCAGTAAGTGCAGCAGTCCGAAACTGCCGCACGCCGCTTGTGAAAACTGCGGTTATCTCAATCCAAAAATTACGCTTAAGCTCGCCAAAAAAGAGGAGGCTAGCTGAAAATGCGCATAGCGATTGACGCCATGGGTGGCGATTTTGCACCTGATGAGATTATCAAAGGTGCCCTTGAGTCGATAGAAAAGCTCGACAAGGGGGATACTTTAATTCTTGTAGGACCTGTCGAAACCATCAAAGCCAAACTCGGGGCAAAAAATCTGAGCAAATACGCCGATGTACTGAAGATAGTCGATGCATCTGAAGTTATCGGGATGGATGAATCGCCGATAGATGCGCTTCGGAAAAAACGCAAAAGCTCCATATCCGTTATGGTCAAGCTTGCCGCCGACGGCGAAGCTGACGCGGTTATCTCCGCTGGAAATACGGGGGCCTGCGTTGCCGGCTGCCAGATGAGAATGCGGAACATCGAAGGCGTGAACAGACCCGGAATCGCTGTTGTTTTTCCTACTTTCGAAGGGCCTGTTACTATGTGCGATGTCGGTGCCAATATTTCCTGTAAACCAATCAATTTTTATCAGTACGCCATAATGGCCTCTATGTATTCGGAAAGTCTTCTCGGCATCAAAAACCCTCGCGTTGGAATTATGAGTATCGGCGAAGAAGAAGCAAAGGGAAACGAAATAGTAAAAAAAGCGAGAGAGCTTATCAAGAGCGACCCGAAAATAAATTTTATCGGTAATATCGAGGGTTCTGATATATTCAAGGGCAAATGCGATGTCGCGATATGTGACGGTTTTGTCGGAAATGTCGTGCTTAAGCTTACTGAAGGCCTGGTTGACGGCCTTTTCAAGATTATAAAACACGAAGTTAAGCAGCAGTCATTTCTGCTTGCTATGGGATTCAAGTCTGTAATGATGAAGATGTATCAGAAATATGATTATCACGAGTACGGCGGAGCGCTGCTTTTGGGCGTAAACGGTACATCGGTTATCTGCCACGGCTCAAGCAAGGCCAGAACCATAAGTAACGCTATTATGGCCGCAAAGAAATTTCACAGTATGGGAACCAATGAGAAGATAAAGGAATATCTGGCGAAATCAAATATCAGGGGCACGGATGAGTAGTATAAAAACCAGTTCAAATTGTGCTTTTAGAGCTGTTATTGCCGGTACAGGTTCATGCATTCCTGAAAAGCAGCTTACAAACGAAGACCTTACAAAGATAGTCGAAACCAGCGACGAGTGGATTACGACCAGGACAGGCATAAAGGTTCGCCACATAGCTGCCGACGACCAGACAACCGCTATGTTGGCAACTGAAGCTGCTAAAAAAGCGATTCAGCAGGCCGGTGTGTCCGCTGGAGATATAGAATTGATTATCACCGCCACGATAACGCCGGAGATGGTTTTTCCTTCGACCGCCTGTTTTGTGCAGGATATGCTCGGAGCGAAAAAAGCCTGGGCCTTTGACCTTTCCGCCGCGTGCAGCGGTTTCGTTTACGGCCTGAGTATCGCCCAGAATTTCGTGATAAACGGCAGATACGACAATGTCCTTGTCATAGGCGTTGAAACGCTGAGTAAAATCACAGATTACAAGGACAGGAAAAGCTGTATCCTTTTCGGTGATGGTGCAGGCGCTGCTGTGATAAAAAGAGGCGATAAAAATGGCCCAAAGGGAATTTACTACAGCACTTCCGGCTCGGACGGTTCAGGCTGGACGGCACTTAACTGTCCTGCGTACGGAAGCAGGTATCCGGTCGGCAAACCGCTTGAAAATCCCAATTCCATATATATGCATATTAACGGCAGGGAAGTCTATCAACTCGCGGTTAGAAGAATTATTGAAACCGTCGAAGATTGTATGACAAACTGCGGTATATCTATTGAAGATGTAAATTTATTCATCCCTCACCAGATGAACGCAAGGATTATCGAATCTGTCGCGAAAAGACTTAAGCTTGCCGATGAAAAGGTATTCATAAATATCGAAAAATACGGCAACACCTCAGCGGCATCTATCCCCATCGCACTCGATGAGTGCAACAGGGGCGGCAGGATTAAAAAGGGGGATATCGTTTTGCTTGTCGCTTTCGGCGGAGGTCTGACCTGGGGCGCTAACGTAATTGAATTCTGAGATACATCGGTTGCGTTGTCGGTATGGGTAACGGTAACGTCGCGTAAAAACGGTGTAGGTATCGGTAACGTTACTGATTTTGCTATATGCAGAATTAGGGGTAT
>JAHJUV010000046.1 GCA_018828825.1 Planctomycetota bacterium
ACATCTGCTGCCTCGGCTTGTGGGAATGTGCTGCTCGACCTCGTATGTAACCATATGATGGGCGCATCCAATCAATGCCAGGATCCGTGGGATGGACAAACATATTGGCAGAGTTTTCTTTACGACCACGGTACATTCCAGAAGGGCTGCAGCGATTTTCATCCAGGCGACCCGGCGAGTAGTGATGGCTATCCCTACCTTATGGGCGAGGATGTAGCTCATATGAACAACTATATGTATAACGGACAGCTAACCTGGGCGAACTGGCTGAGGAGCACGATTGGAAATATTGCCGGTTTCCGGCTGGACGCATCCAGGCATTACAGTTGGGGTATAGCCCGCGATTTTCCCGGTACATGCATAGGAGAATTCTGGGACAGCAAGGACAATATTCTGAATTGGATATCGTATACGGGTAATTATGCTTTTGACTTTCCGCTTTATTATGCTTTACAGGGGAATGCAGGTTCATTGGATGGAGCAGGATTGAGCTCGTCAAAGGGTGTAAGCTTCGTTGGCAACCATGATACTGACAGTGTCTCACAGAAGATTCGGGCTTACGGGTTTATCATGTATATTGAACCGACCCCTTGTGTGTTCTGGCCCCACTGGTTTAGCAGTATGAAGACTCCAATACAGCGTGCTTTGACTGCAAGAAACAATTACGACATGGGCGGAACCAGCACCATATTTGTAGAGACTAACCTCATCATCTTCAGAAATAATGCGCCGGTTTATGGTGTATTCAACAGCAGCGGCAGCTGGGATGGCGGATGGGTTCAGTTGAGCCCCAACACAACCTACACCGCAATTGCCTGGGGCGGAAATGACGATTCCAAACCTCAGAATAAAACCTCCGACGGTGGCGGTTGGGTAGAGCTTTGGTCTTCAGGCGCTGGATACGCTTATTATAAACCACAATAAAGTAAGCGTATCGGTCGTATTGTGATGAAGCAGCAGTAAAGAAAAAAGGGCAGCGGATTTAAGAAATTAATCTGTTGCCCTTTTGCTTAAAGAGTGTTAGTAAATAGCTTGTTGTAGAACCCCTAAAACAATCGAAGAGTAATAAGGAGTAGTCAAATGATATACAGCAAACAGTTTCGGAAACCTTGCATTTTTGATATATGCAGGATTTTATCAATTTTTGTTATATTCATCTTCAGCCCCAACCTCGTATATGCAGGTGCAATCCCACAGACCGAACGTCTCGAGCACAGCCGAAAAACACTCGCTGTCATTCACGGAATCGATGGCAAAAACGTTAGTTTCACCTCTTATTACAGACCGGCCATACTAAGTTCCGCCTTTAGTGACTCATTAGTCGAACTGAAAAAATCAAAGCGCTGCTTTGCTGTAGATGAGAAATTGAATGTTATAGAGATTGGTAACCTGAAGTTTTTGAGAGCATTGCCAAAAGATGTGCCCGTAGATTTTTCCGGTGAAATAAAGGGTAAAAAGCATCTCCTGCAAAAGGGAGATTTTATTGTAAGCCGGGATACGGCTGAGCAGGTCCCGAAAAACAGGGAAAAATACAACGAGCTGAAAGCTACTGTCAAAAAAGGCATAAAGCAAAAGTCATATACTAAATCAGCTAACTATTATATAGCGGCAGGGGATAACTTAAAAATCGATAACCGTATTTATTACCTGCGGGCAGAACACGATAAATGGCATCAGACGTGCTTTAAGGCCATTGAAAACTATTTAATAGCGCGTTCATTAGTAAAAGAGGGAAGTTTGCTATGGCAGGAAAGCCAATATAAAATTGCAGATACTTTTTTTGAAGAATTAAAGCCCTCTCATGCTTTTACCGGCAATCTTCGGGACATATTCAACGCACGATTCGAGTATCTCAAATTGAAGTCCTGCGAAGGTGCGTGGAAAAAAAGGGCATTTTTCAATCTTTCCATTCTCTATTCCAACTCGATATGGAAAACAGAAAATTGCCTGATGGCTCGATATCTGGAGCATGCCGGCGAATTAAAAGGACTTTTTCTTCAATACCCAAAGCTGCTGTTATCCGGCTTAAAAACCGATAGCATTTTATATACAGGTTTTGGGGAATTCGATATAAAACTTTATGCCCTGCAAATTTTACATCAGATTGAAGGGTATCGAAACGATGTGCAAATTTATGACCTAAATGGATATTTGTTTGATAATATGCTCGGCAATCTAACAGGGTCGTATGCTATTGAAAACCAGCGCAAAATCATAGACAGGACAATCAGCTCATCAATCCAGGGAAATAAACCGCCGGAGACAATAATTAAACAAACCAGGGGCAGTGAAGGTTCCGGCGCTTCCAAGAAAGTCGGCGGGATTTACTTAACCTGGCTCTATAAGACAGGCGGAGAGAAACGGCTGTTACCCCATCCATTGTACTATGAAGTTGTTCCAGACCTCGAATCACAGAATAAAATAAAAGCAGACGGTGAAAAGGCCGGAAAAACCGACCAAATAAGTATATGGAACATACCGGACAGTACATTGGGCAAAATCGAGGAATATCCTAATATTCTGCGCTATATGCTCAGCGATTATTATTACCAAATCGGCAGGTATTTCTTAAAGGAATATACAGAACAGGACCAAAAAATACAGACCGTGACATCGCCCGAAGATTATTATGAAGAAGAACCCAATGAAGAAAAACCAGAAAAACCAGCCTTTGTCGAAGGACAGCGGGAGAAAGCGGAATCAGCGCTTCTTTTCGCAGAGATTGGCAGCAGAATCGGCTTTGATATCTATGACATCCAGATAGAAATGGGCAAGTTAGTCGCCTCTCTTGAGAATGATATTAATGCTCAAGAGAAGGCGATTGATTACTTTAAGAAGGCCATCGCTATTGATGAATGGCTTTTATCTGCGTATGCGCAGATCGGCGAATACTGCTACGAATTGAGAGATTTTGATAAAAAATATATATCCACGGGTAAAACTTTTGTTGAAAGAGGACTTGTGCAGTTGGAAGGACTGGAAGAGAGAAGGGGTGATTGCCAAACATGCCAAAAGGGTAAAGATTCCGGGATATACAAATTTCTGATGGAACTGAAGTCAAAGCTGGATTCGATTGGTAAAGTTGATAAATCCGAAGAAGAACAAAAAACGGAATCGCTGCCGGCAGCAACGTGATGCTGTATTATTTTGATTTTTGAATAAACAATGGAACAGACATACTGTCACTCCTGTGCAAGTTGGAGTCCGGAAGACGCTGATAAAATGGCTGAATTCCCGCTCCCCGATAGACGCTCATTGCTGACTACACCTGGCGATGGGTACGTAAAATCTCCGGCGCAACAAGTGTTGGATACAAGTTTGCAATGAATGGCTCCTGGACGGTAAACAGGGGTTTGGGAAGCGCTTCAGGTCCTAATTTGCCACAGGATAACTCAAGCCTCACACAAGATGGCGCAAATATTGTCGCGAATCTTCCCAGAGGAATTTGTATCTGGGAGTATTATGAAAACACTGAAACCAGCAGATTATACACCATTGATTTTAATGCGGATGGTATCGTAAATCTGGTTGACTTTGCCATTTTTGCATACCTTGAACTATATACAAGTGATTAAAACACAAGCAAGCAATACGAAGAAAAGACTTGACACTCCAATTTCATAATTGTATGGTACAACAAATGAAAGTAGGTCAAAGCGTCTGTAATTATCAAGCCAGGCAATACGCTTTATCTACCAGCGACGTCTATTAATTTTCATCTTTGCCTTGGCCATAGAAAAAGTTCCTTTCTATAGCCAGGTTTACGTAAGTCCTTTTTGGACACAAGTTAAAATAGATAAAATTAGGTTATGAAATGGATTGAAAGGGAAAATCATGATGGTTTTTAGAAAACAATTTAAATTCTGGGTAATTGTAGTTGCCTTATCTGTTCTGTCTATAGGCTGTGCAGAACAAACTGGCCAGACACAATTGCTTGGCGACGGCATCGCTCGTTTTTACGAGCCGAATGTGGTAATTAAGAATTTACCTCCTTCAATGTCACTTGAGCGTGAGCCGAATGTAATCGGCCAGGTCCCCGCCGAATGGATGCTTGTGCCGCAGTTCGGGATTGATAAAAGCGGCAGACGTACCGCCATTATGAAAATTGAGACCGGCACAAGCCTGTACGGCACCGGTGAAGTTTCTGGAAAACTTTTGCGCAACGGCTATGTTACCGAATGCTGGAATACCGACGCTTATGGTTACAACGGTTCAACTCAATCGCTGTACCAGTCGCATCCGTGGGTTTTGGCAGTAAGAAAAGATGGAACCGCTTTTGGAGTGCTGGCCGATACTACCTGGCGATGCCGGATTGACCTGACCAAAGACATAAAATTCTCCGCTGAAGGACCAAGTTTCCCTGTGATTGTCATCGATGCCAATTCCCCACAGAATGTGCTGCGGAAATTGGCGACTCTTATCGGCAAAATATCCCTGCCGCCCAGGTGGGCAATCGGTTATCACCAGTGCAGGTACTCTTACTACCCGGATAAACGGGTACGCGAGATAGCCAAAGAATTCCGCAGCCGTAAGATTCCCTGCGATGTCATCTGGCTGGACATCGATTATATGAGAGGGTTCCGGATTTTCACCTTCGACCCCAATCATTTTCCCGACCCCGCAGGTCTCAATAACGACCTGCACAAGATGGGTTTCAAGTCGGTCTGGATGATTGACCCCGGCATCAAAGCAGAGAAGGGCTATTTCGTTTATGACCAGGGCGCCGCAGGCGACCACTGGGTAAAGAACGCCGATGGCAAAGAGTATAACGGCGAGGTCTGGCCGGGAATGTGCGCATTTCCCGACTTTACCAGACCGGAAACTTGTACCTGGTGGGCATCATTGTACAAACCCTTTATGGCGCTCGGAGTTGACGGCGTCTGGAATGATATGGACGAGCCGGCTATCTTTAACGTAAAGTCAAAGACAATGCCGACCGACAACATTCACCGCGGCGGCGGTGGACTGCCACAGGGGCCGCACGCTCAATATCATAACGTTTACGGTATGCTGATGGTTAAAGCTTCGCGTGAAGGTATCATGGCGGCCAACCCGGATAAACGACCATTTGTACTGACAAGAGCAAGCTTCATCGGGGGCCACAGATATGCCGCCACATGGACAGGCGATAACGTTGCTAACTGGGAGCATCTTGGTTATTCCGTTTCGATGGCCCTTAATCTCGGCCTGTCCGGCCAGCCTTTCAGTGGGCCGGACATCGGCGGGTTCTGCGAGAACGGCGATGCAAAACAGTTTGCAAGGTGGTTCGGCGTGGGAGCGCTGCTGCCATTTGCCCGTGGGCACACCGCTAAGGGCAATAGGGACAAAGAACCGTGGGCGTTTGGAAAAGGCGTTGAGGACACCTGCCGGACAGCCTTAGAGCGGCGATACCGCTTACTGCCGTATTTGTACACTCTATTTTATGAAGCATCCGTAACCGGCCTGCCGGTAATGCGACCGGTATTCTTTACTGACCCCGCCAATATGAAGCTGCGAAGTGAGGATAGCGCATTCCTGCTCGGCTCAGACCTGCTGGTCGTTCCTCAACTGAAAGAAAATTTAAACCAAACTACTATTCAGCCATCGGGTATATGGCGGACGGTTTCATTAGTTGGCGAAGACAGCGCAAAAGACGTTAATCAACCCGAATTAAAAATCCGCGGCGGAGCCATTATCCCGCTCGGCCGAGTAGTGCAAAACACAGAAGAAATCTCGCTCAACCCGCTTACGCTGCTGGTCTGCCTCGATGAAAATGGACTGGCCCAAGGCACATTATACGAGGACGCAGGCGAGGGCTACCGCAATCGCAATGGCGAGTATCTGCTGACAAAATATGCAGCTCGGCAGGATGGCGAACGCGTAATCGTTGAGATACTAAGTCAGCAGGGCAAAATGCCGAGACCGAAACGCAATGTAATCGTCGAACTTATAACGGAAAAAGGCGTAATTAAAGCCGAAGGTGATGAAACAAAACAGATTGTAATTAATATGTAACAAATTGGAAATACCTGCAACGAATTTCATAGCCTCAAAAAATAGCGTTTTTGGGGCTAAAACCAGCCTAAATAATGGGTTATGAAATGGCTTCGAAAAATTCGGGTTAAGCTGCGGAATTCAGTCTTGCAAGAAAGTCGGATTTAGTGTATAAATTACAGTCAAGTACGCCGGAAGTGTAAAAATTTTAGTAGAGCAGAACAGAATCGTTGTTTTGCGCGTAAGAATTAGGTAGGTCGCAGAAATACCAAATAATATAAAATGTAAAAGGGCTTTGTTATGGGCAAACAAAAAGGTAGATTCGGTGTGGCAAAAGTAAAGGTTTCTAACCGCGGAAGAGGCAGGTTCCAGGAGGCGTTTACGTTGGTTGAACTTTTGGTGGTAGTCGCTATCATTGCGATATTGCTGGCGGTGTTGATGCCGGCGCTGCAAAAAGCCAGGAAACAAGCCAGGGCCGTTATTTGTAAGTCCAACCTCAGGCAATGGGGCGTTATGTTTTCGATGTACTGCGAGGCTAACAATGGCCGTTTCTTCAGCGGCCAGTTCAACGGTTCGTTTGACAACACGAATCATGGCCGATACTGGAGACTTCCCATGAAACCGTATTCGAGGGATGAAAAGATGTGGCTTTGCCCGGAGGCCTTAAGACCACGGGTCGGCGGGGGAGAGCTTCAGGTGGGAGATCCGCCCAATGCAGCATGGCAATGGGAGGGTGAGGTAGGCAGCTACGGTCTTAATAGCTGGGTACTCAATCCACCGCCGGGCGAGACGAGCATCCACGGCCGCGGTCCCATTCCATACTTCTGGAAAACCTCTCAGAACAAGGGCTTGAATAATATACCCGTATTTTTGGGTATGTGGTTCACTGATGCCTGGCCAAAAGATATTGACATGCCTTATACAACGTCAGAGAATTGCCCATCCGATGCAGCGACGATTGGCCAGGATGAAATGCAGAGGGTTTGCGTCAACCGACACAATGGATACGTAAATGTTGTTTTTATGGATTGGTCTGTCAGGAAAATCGGACTTAAGGAGTTGTGGACCTTGAAATGGCACAAATCGTATAACATCTGCGGAGATTGGACCATGTGTGGTGAGGTAAAGCCTGGAAAATGGCCGAGATGGATGCAAAAGTTCAAAGATTATTGAAAAAAGGACTATTGTGCAGATGACAAAGGCCGGACCCGGTGGTTCGGCCTTTTTTGTTGCCTGAAAGCAGGTCTCTGCCCGCCATCCGACCGTTTTTCGTTATTATAGGCCGCTTTTGGTTTGCCATATCCCACATTGCCCCCAGGCGAAAACCTCAATATTGGCACATCCAATGCGGGTTTTGCCGTTTTTTACGTTGAAAAAGCCCGTTCAGACCTCAAATAAAACTTAAGGATACCTCTAAAAATTCATTTTGGCGGCAGAGTGAATCTTTTTGTCGCCGGTCTGCGTCAGACAAAAGCCACTTTATCTATTGATAAAGCTGATTTGTCTTCCTTGCCGGCGAACAAAAGTCTTCTA
>JAHJUV010000047.1 GCA_018828825.1 Planctomycetota bacterium
CCATTTGCAATTGCGCGGAGTTCTATCGCGGCAGGAACGCTGTTATGGCGGGAAAGTTCAGCAATATGGCCGACAGAATCGCCAATAGTTTTCGCGCCTGTTTCTGGCAAGCGGAGGGTCAGTATCTTTACGACTGTGTGACGGAAGATTTTAAGGATGCGAGCATAAGGCCCAACCAAATATTCGCGGTTTCACTTCCGTTTTCTCCTTTGGACAGCCAGCAGCAAAAAGCGGTAGTAAGCTGTGTGGAGAATAATCTTTTGACGCCGGTGGGGCTTCGGACGCTTGCCGCGACAGATAGTAAATATAGAGGCAGATACGAAGGCGGCCCAGGAGAACGGGACAGCGCATATCACCAAGGTACGGTTTGGCCGTGGCTGATTGGGCATTTCATCGAGGCGTATCTGAAAATCAATAACCACAGCAAACAGAGCAAAAAAATCTGTGCTGATAGGCTTGAACCTCTGCTTGAACATCTCAGAAATGACGGCTGTATAGGCAATATAAGCGAGATATTCGACGGCGACGAGCCCCGCAAGCCGAGAGGCGCTTTTGCGCAGGCATGGAGCGTGGCAGAGGTATTAAGGGCTTATCTGCTGATTCATAGCTGACAGCGGTTAGTGTCTGCCGTCGGCGGTAGCTACGAGGTTGATATAGCCATGTTTTACGCCCCGCAGACTTATCATTTTTTCGCCAATTTTGTTTATATCGCAGGCCAGGCCCCTTAGCAATAAAACCTCAAGACAATTGTGTTTGTCGATATAGACGTGGATAGATGAGATTGTCCTGATTGGTTTATCGTGCTGAAGTTTTTTGAATATAGTCGAGATATGGGCGGTATGGTGGTCGTACACGAGGAAAACCGCACCGATTGCGGGGGTTTTTTTATGCTCAATCTTCTGCTTTGACAAATGTTCGCGAATCAGGTCACGAATCGCTTCGGAACGATTTTTGTAGCTTTTGTCTGAGATGAACTTATCAAAAGTCGCAAGCAGGTCACTTTCGAGCGATACTCCTATGCGTTCGATATCAGACATTTTATTTTTCTCCGTTTCCGTTTGCCGGGGCTACACAGTAAACATAACACAAAGGCTCATCTGAATTATTCACTATATTGTGTATAGTTTGAGGCGGGATATAGGTAATTTTGCCTTTACCGACATCAAGGGTTTTGTTCTCTCCGATAACCGCCTGTCCTTGTCCTGAAAGGAAAATCAGCATTTCCTCGTTTGCTTCGGTAGAATGCCTGCCGCAGTCCTGGCCCGGCAGCAAATATACCCTGCCGGAGCGCATTCCTTTGGTTTGCGGCATACCGGTCAAAAGAGGCTGATGCTGGGTTTGGTCGTTTAAAATCTCAACAAATGGCTTGTTCATCGGCACTTATGCACCCTTCTGTATAATAGTTTTAAATAATCTTACACATTTTTTTTAGTTTTTCCACTTTTTTTCTTGCCGGGCTAAACAAATTGCTGTATCTTGTCGCTTAGTAGCACGATTTTGGGTTTTTTATGCGCAGATGATTTTAATTTTTTTTAGGAGAAAGGAAGCTTTATTATGAGAAGAAGCGGAAGATTTTTTGGTTTGGCAGTTGTAATGGTTTTGTTTTCGACAGCTTGTTTTGCGGAGACGCACAGTAATGTTCAAGCGGTTGACACAACAGGATACGGTACTCACCCGGATTTGTTGACAATGAACAAGATTACAGTTGAAGGTATTATTTTGAACAGGCCGGAATATATGGTTGATATTAGCGGGTCTGCTGCTGAATGGCAAATTTATGTCCAGGGCGAAGGCGGCGACCATGCGGGTACGGCAATATATATGCGAAAAGATAACTGGGGCGGCGGTACATATACCGACCAGGAATGGGCAGATGAGCTTGACAGAATTTCAAATGACCCGAACGGCAACTATGGATTTCGTCCGGGAGACAGGGTACGGGTAACAGGCCTGTTGAAATTTTATTATGGAAAAACCAATATAAATGAAAGACATACGACCAACCCTGATTATGATTTTACGATAGACCTGATTGACCCAGATGCAGGGTTGCCTGAGCCGGAAGTGATTACATTAGGCCAGGTCAAAGATACAGATGATAATTTTATCTTTGATTATACAAGGGCGACAGGCTGTGAGTATTATCAGGGAGTGCTTGTAAGGGTAAATGATGTTAATATTTCCGACGGGATATGGGGGATAGATAATACAATGACAATCAAGGATTCTACTGGCCGAACATTTCCACTCAAGCTTGGCATTGGACCGGGATTTTCACAATATTCCGCACCGACAGGTCAAATTGACGTGATTGGCATATTCGACCAGGAGTCTGCCGACTATAAAGCTGGCTATAGGATATGGGTTGTAAATTACGATGGCAACAGCAGCGTATTAACAGACAATTGCGGACTGAATGGTTATTTCGCAGGCGATATGAATAAAGACTGCGTTGTCGATTTTGCGGACTTTGCCATTATGGCACAAGACTGGCTTAAATGTTCTAACCCTTCGTTCTATGAATGTATTATACCGTAAAAATCCAAAAGGTTTTACATTAATCGAATTGCTCGTTGTTATAGCGATTATAACGACTTTGCTGGCAATTTTGTATCCTGCGATTTCAAGGGCAAGGCTTCAGGCTAAAATTCTGGTGGTTAATCAGGAGCTTAGCCAGATAGGTCTTGCCCTTGAAGTATACGAGGTTAGCAATAACTCCTGGCCTCCTGTAAGATGGGACTGCCAGAAAAAGGGACATTTTTATGCTTTGCCGCACGAGTTAGTGAAAGGCGGATATATTCCGATGGGCGGTACAAGAGGCAGCAAAAAGAACCCAATCCTTTTTAGTAATATTGAAGATAAATTTTATCCCGGGTATACCTATAAATATATGGCGCCCGGACCACAGTATGATTACTCAGGTTCGTCTTATCCGGATGGTTTTCCTCTTTACATGTCTGCTAATTTCCCGGAGAAAACAGATAGCGTACTTGTCAAGTATTCGGACAGGAAAAAAAGTCCTGTGAAATGGGTAATTTTTAGTCTTGGGCCGGGTTATAATATCAGCGATGCAGATGGAGGAAATTTTCCTCTTGATAAGGGCTTCCCTGTTTTGCAAAGTTTCTGGTACAGCCAAAAGGCAAAGTCCGGCATCCTTACGCGGATAAAAATGCGAAATAAGGGTGACCATGTTGGCACGTTCCGGAAAGGCTATTAAATCGGCGATTGTTATTTCGAGGTTGATTTACAGTTCTGTTTTTTTATAATACCTTACAGTTAATTGCGGAGTGATTTTATGCCGAGATGGATAAGTTTTGCAGGCCTGTTCGTAATGGTTTTTCTGGCGTGGCTGCTTTCTGATAACCGCAGGAAAATGAACTGGCGGCTTATTGTCAGCGGGATTATTCTGCAGCTTGGGCTTGCAGTTATTATTTTGCATACCATACCCGGCCAATATATTTTCAACGGCATAAGGATTCTTATAACAAGGCTTATTGGTTTTTCCGAAGCGGGCTCGGCATTTGTCTTTGGTGAAGGTTTTAAAGAACACTTCTTTGCATTTTCAGTTTTGCCGACAATAATTTTTGTATCCTCTCTTATGACAGTCCTTTTTCATCTCGGCATTTTGCAAAAAATCGTTGAGTTTATGGCAAAGATTATGGTCTATGTTATGGATACCGCTGGCTCGGAGTCTTTGGCCTCGGCGGCCAATGTTTTTATGGGAATGGCCGAAGCGCCGCTGGTGATAAGACCTTATATAAAGACAATGACCCGCTCTGAAATTATGGTGATGATGACGGGAGGAATGGCAACGATTTCCGGCGCGACGCTGGCGGCTTATACGGGTTTCGGCGCCAACGCAGGACATTTGCTTACAGCTTCGCTAATATCCGCACCGGCTGCGATTGTTATAGCAAAAATAATGGTTCCGGAGACCGAAGTATCGCAAACCAAGGACACTGTAAAGATTAAAATTCCAAAACAGGACGTAAATATTCTCGATGCGGCCTGCCGCGGCGCTATCGACGGCGTTAAACTGGCAATCAATATCGCGGCAGTACTGATTTGCTTTATTGCGTTTGTCGCTCTTGTAAACTGGCTGTTTTCGTTTCTGCCGAGTTTCAGAAGTCAGCCGTTTACGCTTGAAAGAATTCTCGGATGGTTCTGTTCGCCATTGGCCTGGATTATGGGGGTCGAATGGAAAGACGCCTCGATAGTCGGCTCACTGCTCGGCAAAAGAACGGTACTTAATGAATTTATCGCTTATCTTGACCTTGTCAAATACAAGGATGTGATTTCTCCGCGTTCGTTTACAGTAGCGACTTACGCACTTTGCGGTTTTGCGAATTTCGGCTCGGTTGCTATTTTAATAGGAGGCTTAAGCACGCTTGTTCCGGAAAGACGAACGGAATTTGCAACGCTGGGTTTTAAATCGATGATAGCCGGAACGCTGGCCTGTTTTATGACAGCGACAATTGCAGGTGTGCTGATTTAAATTTTTATAACTCAAATCCTGTAATCTGACGCGTTAGTTAGTATTACGATTTTTTAAATTTTATGCGCAAGGAGAACGATATGTCAATGATAAAAAAACTGAAAATGGAGGTTTTTTACTATGCACATGGCTAATGAATTGCTTTCGCTTCCTGTGGCAGGAGGCACTCTTGCGATTGCCGGTGGGGTTCTCGGTCTGATTTGCAGAAAGGCGAAGCAGGTAATCACATCGGAAAAGCTCGCCCTGATGGGGATACTCGGTGCATTTGTTTTTGCGGCCCAGATGGTCAATTTCCGGCTTCCAGCGATGCCGGGAACAAGCGGGCATATGGTTGGAGCGGTTCTTCTGGCGATAATACTTGGTCCGCACGCCGCTGCAATAGTTATGTCTTCGGTGATAATTGTGCAGTGCCTGATATTTCAGGACGGAGGCCTGCTGGCTCTCGGCTGCAATATTATCAATATGGCTTTTGTTCCGACTTATGCCGGATACTATTTATACAAGATAGTTACCGCCAAACCGTTCAGCAATTTTCGTACATATATCGGGGTAATGCTGGCCTGCCTTATCGGAATTGAAATCGGCGCTGTTCTTGTTCCTGTACAGGCGGCTCTGTCCGGTGTTTTGATGGTGCCGTTTTCGACTTTTCTTATAACAATGATTGGCGTTCATTTTCTGGTGGGTACTGTCGAAGGCATTGTTACCGTGACTGTGCTGGTATATATCCAGCAGGTAAGACCGGATATTGTTGCCGGTAATCTTCAGGGAAAGGTCAGGCTGAGCAGGAGGACGGCATTAGCGACCTTTGTTGTTTTCACCCTTATTATTGGTGCCGGATTATCGCTATTGGCTTCCGGTATGCCGGATGGTCTTGAGTGGAGCTACGCGGAGAGACCGGACCAGCCGAATTTCGAGCCAATTATATCGAACAGCGATTCGAGAATTGCCGCTGTAGATAAACTGCAATCAAAATATTCTTTGATGCCGGACTATTCCATAAGAAATAATGACGAAGATGAAAAACATCAGGCTTCGGCCGGCTGGACAAGTTTTGCAGGTGTTTTCGGCTCGATTACGACTATGGCGATCATCTGGATGACAGCCTGGATTTTGCGGCGAAACAATCCCCCAACAGTTACGGCTCAATGAATCGATAAATGCATCACGCATATATAGACAAATTTGCCTATCAGGATTCAGTCGTGCATAGTCTCGACGCAAGGGTGAAATTTATTGCTGCAGTTATTTTCACTGCGGTTGTGATTTCTCTGCCGCGGACTTCCTTTGCCATACTGTTTTGTTATACGGTTGGACCTTTTGCGGTTCTTGTGCTCGGCAGAATTCCTCTTAAGTTTGTCTTTAAGCAGATTTTGCTTGTCAGCCCGTTTATTCTGGTATTTGCACTGAGTTGTCCGTTATATGATAAAACACCTGTGAAGATTGCTTTCGGGCCGTCTGTGTTTCAAACTACTATCGGCTGGATGCGATGCTTTGCGATTTGCGGCAAATTTATTGTTACAATGCTTGCGCTTATCGCACTTGTTTCCACGACGCGGTTCAGCAATTTGCTTGCCGGTCTTCGTAAAATGGGCGTGCCGAAACTTTTAATAATTCAGCTCGGGTTTCTATATCGCTATATTTTTGTTCTTATAGACACTGCGCAGCATCTACTGCGGGCCAGAGCGGGCAGAACCCTCAGAAATCTTGGGCCTAAGCAGGAAATGAAAACGGCTTCAGCTATGCTGGGCTCTCTTTTTATCCGCAGTATCGGCACAGCCGAACGAATTAATATCGCGATGCAGGGACGTGGCTTTAACGGAAACTGGCGGACAATTTCGAGATTAAAAATCTCGAATAATGATTATATTTTCGGTGTTTTTTTTGTTGTTTTTATAATTTCGTTGTATTTTTTTGCATCGACGGTTCTGAATTAAAGGTTTTAAATGGCAAAAACGATTGAAATAAAAAACTTTTCTTACAAATATCCCGACGGCACTGTTGCTCTTAGCGATATCGACCTCAGTATTGAAGAGGGGCAAAAGGTCGTTCTGATAGGCCCAAATGGTGCCGGCAAATCAACCCTGATGCTGGCTATGGCGGGCTTTGCAACAGGCCGGGGCGAAATTATTGTCAAAGGTTTGAAGATTGAAAAGAAAAACCTAAAGAAGATTCGTACTGTTATCGGCTGCTGTTTTGAGAATCCTGATGACCAATTGTTTATGCCGACCTTGTTTGACGATGTTGCCTTCGGCCCTTTGAATATGGGATTTGATACTGAGCAGGTCAAAATGCGCGTGGCACAGGCATTGCGAACTGTTGGTATGGAAGCAATGGCGGAAAAGGCGCCGCACCATCTTTCTGCAGGGCAAAAACGGGCGGCGG
>JAHJUV010000048.1 GCA_018828825.1 Planctomycetota bacterium
CTAATGCTCTCTTATGTTCATGAGCGATGGGCTGATGGAATAATGGCGGAGCAGGTGGCTTCGTATGGGGCGATTTAAGTGTATTGGTTAAATAGATACCGGGACCTGATTTTGGAATTGAAACATCATGGCTTGTCAAGGCTCTTGTAAATCGCAACTGCGCAACAGAGTAGGCTCCGACCATTAATTCAAAACCGTGCAGGTTAGTTATGAGAGATTGGGCAGCGCCTTTAACAGCACCGGGACCTTCGTTTTTCGAGACTCGCCTTAAAGCATGATCAATAATTGCCAGAAGATATGTCCCCGTACCTACCGCTGGGTCAAGAGTTGCCACGCCGCTTTCAACAAAACCCATCTCTTTTCCCAAATGCTGACTTAGGATTTCATCAATCAAGCGTATCTGACAACGTACAACTTCGAGTGGTGTATAGTAAACACCGGATTCTTTGCGAAGTTTCGGATCATATGCGGCCAGAAAATCTTCATAGAAGAATAACCACGGATCGTCCGTATCCGAATCTGCCTGTAAAGTTTCTTCGGGGATTTCATGTATCACACGCTGGGCCAGTGACAATGAGGAAGAAATCTCTGTTAATGCCTGAGGATCAGTCAAAAACTGTAAAGAACGCGAAAGCAGTAAGTGATGACTGGCAAGAGTGTTGTAAGCATTATTCAAGTCAAGAACATTTGCACCTTCCATCTGAGCTAGTAGGAGTGCAAATATCACTGTTTGCGCGTATGCATCGGCAAATTGAAAATCATCAGCATCAGGAAATAACAAATCCTTAATTTCATTCTTCAATGACTGAATGGGAGAATTTTCGTCTATCAGGGCATCTTGTACTTCTTCTCGAATCAGCAAACAAAACGGAGCCAGATAAGTAGCCAGTTGTTTCGGTTTTTCCGGCAGAAGAGGTTTCCACTGAATAAAATCAACAAGAAGTCTGAAAAGGTTTTTACTATTGGCATCCGAAACAGCTTTCTTTCCATCAGTACAAACATCACCATTTAAACGAATTAATTTTGAAACAAGCTCTCCATTTCGATACAAAGCCCATTCGTTCCCATCTGTGTAAAGAATATTCGGAACATTCTTAAAACGACCCCACTGTTGCCGATCATGCCCTTTGTATCTCGAGGGGTTTGCTCCTTTGCCGGGAGCCTTTAATTCAATGTAACCAATAGGTAAAAAATCATCGTTAACTGCAAAATCCGGCTTACCAAGCCGATCGTCAAGAGTTGATTGACCTTTAAGAACGAGCTTATGCTGAACGAGCTTGCTAAATTCAGAAAAAAGAGTGTCAACGGGCGGTTTGAGTTGATCTTCGGGCTCACCTTTTGCAAACCCAGAAAATTTGGATGTGACTTTTTCAGCAAAAGTTTTAAGTGCTACGCAAAATTGTTCATGAGTTGCTAAATCACTATTCTTTGCTTTTGCCATAGTTTCTCTTCTATTTATCCTTTAGATAATTCACTGTAGTTCCTCAAGGAGAGGGTAATTATAGCGGGAAAATGGTGGGAAGGCAAGGGGAAAGGAATGACCCCGGTTAGATAGCTAAAGCCCCGATGGGATAGCCACTGCATCCCACAGGGTAAACATCTTCAAGAAGTTAATTTACGCTTCTAACGGGGCAAGCGAACCGGCGAGGACGGAGGACAGTTTATCGTTTTTTATTGACATAATAATGGGGCGGGGATATTTAATAACCTACAAAGAATGGCAAATAAAGATTCACAACAAATAGCAAACGAGCTTTCGCGACTGATTAGCGGCGATTGTATGGCGGATATCTTTACCCGCGTCATATACAGTACCGATGCGAGTATATATCAGATAATTCCGCTGTGCGTGGTTATGCCGAAAGGTGCGGACGATATTTGTGCCGCGGTCAAATACGCCAGTGAAAATAATATACCCATCGTCGCACGCGGGGCGGGAAGCGGGCTTGCAGGCGAAGCGCTGTCCAGCGGAATTGTGCTCGATACGACGAAGTATATGAACAAAATCATCGGGACAAACGATGGTGGAAAAACTGTCTGCTGCGAGGCGGGGGTCGTGCTGGACGATTTGAATAAGTACCTGGCGAAATTCGGGCGGAAAATCGGGCCTGACCCGTCGAGCGGAAACCGGGCGGTAATAGGCGGAATGGTCGCCAATAATTCCACCGGCGCACATTCGCTCAAGTACGGCTATATCGCAGGGCACATAGAAAAGATACAGGTGGTCCTTGCGGACGGGACAATAGCGGAGTTTGTAAATGGTATGGATTCCCGCTTTCGCGGGAATGACAAAGAGGGTGGGAATGACGGACCCTGCCAAAGTGTTGGCAGGGCTAACCTAAATATTACACAACAATGTTTTGAATTGCTCAATGCAAACGCCGAACTTATAGAAAAAACCCAGCCTAAAACAAAAAGAAATCGCAGCGGATATAACATTGCAAATGTCGTACATAACGGCAGGATAGATATGGCGAAACTGCTTGCCGGCTCAGAAGGGACGCTGGCGATATTTACCGAAATTACGCTGCGGACCGTCGAGATTCCGAAAGTAAGCGGGGTTGTGCAGTTCGAGTTCGATACGCTGGAGAAGATGGCGACGGCGGTGCCGATAATTGTCGATTGCGGCGCATCGACGTGCGAATTGATGGACGATAAATTTATTAAAATCGCCAGGGAAGCGTTTGAGGAATATCACGATATTTTGAATCCTGTCGCGGCGGCGAGTCTGCTTGTCGAGCATACCGGCGGGACGGAACAGGAGGTTAAGGAAAGAATCGAAAAAACGGTTCTGGCCCTCGGCCAACTTCCCTTTGATAAAGAAATAGTTTTCGAGCCTGTTTTGCAGAAGAGACTGTTCAAGTGCAGAAAAGATGCTGTGCCGCTATTGAGCAGACAGAAAGGGCCCGCCCAGCCTGTGCCGTTTATCGAGGATGTCTCGGTCGATAACGCCAAACTTGCCGAGTATGTCAGGGGCCTGAAAAAAATAGAGGCCAAATACAAGGTTGATATGACATATTACGGACACGCAGGCGACGGGGAGCTGCATGTAAGGCCCTACCTGGATTTGTCGGACCCCGAAGATGTAAAGAAAATGACACAAATGGCAAACGAGGTATTCGAGCTTGCCTGGTCGCTGGGCGGCTCGATTAGCGGAGAGCACGCAGATGGGCTCGTCAGGGCGGCGTTTATAAAGAAACAGTACGGCGATGAATATTACGAGGTGCTGAAGGGGATAAAGAAACTTTTCGATGAGAAAAATATTCTCAATCCCGGCAAGATAATCAACGACAGTCCCGACGTGATGACGCAGAACCTTCGCGGCAGAAATAAGGTTATCGACGAGAGGATGAAGACGGTACTGAATTTCGGGCCGAATGAGTTTAAGTTCGATGTTATTCAATGCAGCGGATGCGGGGTTTGCCGAAGCAACGAGCCGGCGCTGCGGATGTGTCCGGTATTTCGGGCGACGGGCGAAGAGGTGTATTCTTCGCGGGCCAGGGCGAATCTGCTGGCGGCCTGGGCAAAAGGGCTGCTGACGGAACAGGATTTCGAATCGGAGAGATTCAGGGAAATTCTGGCAACGTGCCTGAACTGCAGGGCCTGCGAGGTGGATTGTCCGTCGGGAGTGAATGTTTCTAAAATGATGATGGAAGTGCGGGCCAGGCTTGCGAAAAAACGCGGGCTGGGCAAAACGGCGAAAATCCTGTCGTCCAACCGTTATATGAGTATTTTCGCTTCGGCATTCGGGCCTATCAGTAATATTTTTTTGAGCCTTGCGCCTGTCAGATGGATTATGCAGGCAATTACCGGAATTGACAAAAGAAGAGTGATGCCGAAGTTCGGATTTTCGACTTTTATAAGAAAAGCGAATAAATATCTTGCCGCAGAAGCCAAACTTGAGAACCCAATCGATAAGGTTGCGTATTTTACGGACACTTTCGCCAATTACAACGACCACGAGCTTGGTTTTGCGGTCATAAAATTTTTGCGGCATAATAATATAGATGTGATTGTTCCAAAGCAAAGGCCTGCGCCGCTGCCTGCGGTTGTTTACGGCGATGTAAGTACCAGCAGAAAGGATTTGCGGTATAACGTCAAACATTTGTCCGATGCGGTCAGGGCTGGTTATAAAATTATCTGTTCCGAGCCGAGTGCGGCGATGTGTCTTAAGGAGGATTTGAGATTTTTCGTTGACCCCGCACCTTCTGATTATTCACAAAATAGAATCAAGAGAAGGTGCGAGGTTGATAGTCCCGATGCAAAAATCGTTTCGGAAAACACTTTCGAGCTTTTCGATTATCTGAAAGGTCTTATGGGCAGGGTTAAGATTGCCGCGGCCGCTTCCAGCGGCCTCGCAAAGACAAATTTCGTTCACCATACACCCTGTCATCTTATAGCGATGGGGGACAAAAGCTCGTCGATAGAAGTTTTGAAGCAGCTTGCGGGAATCGAAGTGCGCCAGCTTGACGGCGGGTGCTGCGGAATCGCCGGAACGTTCGGGTTTAGTGAGAAAAATTATGACCTTTCGATGCAAATCGGTAAAAATCTCGCTGAGAAAATAGAAAAGTCCGGCGCCGATACAGTTCTGACGGAATGTTCGACGTGCAGGATGCAGATTGAGCAAATGACGGGGAAAGAAGTAATCCATCCAATTAAGGTTTTGGCACAGGCTTTCGGTTTGTTATAATAATAGTATGGCTGAAAATTTAAAAGAAGCCGTTTTGTACGAACCGCTCAACGACAAGAAAGTTCGGTGCAATCTTTGCAACTGGCGGTGCGCGATAAACAGCGGCGATTCGGGACGTTGTCGCCTGCGTAAAAACATCGACGGCAAACTGTACTCGCTCAACTATCACAAACTCTGCTCGGCCAATCCGGACCCGATAGAGAAAAAGCCTTTGTTTCATTTCCAGCCTGGCAGCAGGAGTTTTTCCATAGCTGCGCCGGGGTGCAACTTTCAGTGCGTGTTCTGCCAGAACTGGCAGATAAGCCAGCAGGCGATAGACGAAGGCCGAATCGACGGACAGTCAATTGAGCCGGGGCAGATTGCCGAGCTCGCTCTCAAGGCAAACTGCAAAAGTATAGCATATACATATACCGAGCCGACGGTGTTTATGGAGTTCGCCGCCGATTGCGGCAAAATCGCGAAACAAAAAGGGCTTGCCAATGTTTTTGTTTCCAACGGCTTTATGACAAAAGAGGCGATTGACCTTGCGTCAGGCTGGCTCGATGGGATCAATGTCGATTTAAAAAGCTTCAGCGAAGATTTTTATAAAAATCTTTGCAAGGCGAAATTGAAACCTGTTCTTGAAACAATAGAATACATCGCCAACCATACGAAGATATGGATGGAGGTAACGACGCTTGTTGTGCCGGGGCAGAACGACTCGGATGCCGAGTTGAAACAGATTGCGGATTTTCTTGTCAATACCTGCGGGCCTGATGTTCCGTGGCACGTGAGCAGATTTTATCCGCAGTATAAATATTCTGATTCGCCGCCGACGCCGGGGGCGACTCTGCAGAGAGCTTACGATATCGCAAAGGCGGCGGGACTGCGATATGTTTACATTGGCAATTTGCCCTCGGCAAAAGCGGAAAATACATATTGTCCAAAGTGCCGGCATTTGCTTATTGAGCGTGAGGGGTATTATATAACTAAAAATGAAATCAAAAACGGCTGCTGTCCGGATTGCGGAGAAAAAATCGCCGGATTCGAGCTTAACAGTTAAAAAAGATATTTGTTGTCCGCGGAGCAGATTAGTGTTAGTATATCGGGCAATATGTATTAAATTGAAAACGGCTGTTTAATTGGGACTGTAAAATAACGTCGGCAAACAGCGATATCACTTTAAGACTGTTTTTGTTATAGTGCTAACCTTATTTAATTGAGATACTTATGAGTAAAAAGATTGTTCCTTCTTTAAAGATAGGAAATTTGGAAATTTACCCGCCGATAATCCAGGGCGGAATGGGAATACGGGTCTCCGAGGCGGGCCTTGCCTCTGCGGTCGCAAATACCGGCTGCGCGGGAGTTATCGCCAGTACGGGAATCGGTCTGTTTGAAGATCTCAGGGGTGGGGATTTGTGGGCCTTTAACAGCGAATCACTGAGGAAGGAAATCCAAAAAGCAAGAAGCCTTAGCAAAGGAATCATCGGCATCAATATAATGGTCGCTCTTACAGATTACGAGAATCTTGTCAAAGTGTCCGTAGAGGAAAATGTCGATATGATAATTGCCGGCGCGGGATTGCCGTTGGATCTGCCGAAATTTCTCAACGGAAAAGATGTTAAGCTGGTTCCCATTGTTTCTTCAGCCAAGGCACTTGCGCTGATTTGCAAAAGATGGAAAAAGCGATATGATAAACTGCCCGATGCCGTAGTTGTCGAAGGCATCAAGGCGGGTGGTCATTTGGGATATTCGGCGGAGAGTTTGGCCGATGGCAGCGCTATGACGCTTGAGCAGATTGTCGAAGAAGTCGTTGCACTTGCCAATTCGTTCGAGCCTAAGATTCCCGTTATCGCAGCGGGAGGAATTTTTGACGGCGCCGACATCGCTCGTTTTCTGAAATTGGGCGCATGTGGAGTTCAAATGGCAACACGATTTGTCTGCACCGATGAATGCGATGCTCATCAAAACTTCAAGCAGGCCTATCTGGATGCCGGGCCCGACGATACAACAATTATCAAAAGTCCGGTTGGACTGCCGGGCAGAGTTATCAACAGTCCGTTTGTGGAGAAAATCAAACATGGCCTGACGATGCCTTTCAATTGCGTTTATAAATGCCTTAGGACCTGCGACCCGGATAAGGCGCCGTACTGCATAGCCCAGGTTTTGTCGAACGCATCGAAGGGAAAACTGGACGAATCTTTCGTATTCGCCGGTTCAAACGCTTATAAGTGCACCGAAATCATACCGGTAAAAGTGCTTGTCGAAAAACTGATTGAAGAATTAAGACAGGCGCTTTCTGCAGAAAAACGATGTCCCATCACAAAATAACAGTCGAAATCTACTGTAAATGAATCCCGCACCTTCTAAATATTCCAAACATTATGTAGTTTTTGGGACAATCGAAAAAAATAACTTGCGTATTGGATAAACTCACCGGAAAATCGAATAAAAAGAAGGTGCGGGATGAAAATTATCGCAGATGAAAATATCCCATTTGTAAAAGAATGTTTCAGTTCAGTTGGAAATTGTCTAACGGTTCACGGTCGGAAGATCACTCGCGAAATCCTGAAAGACGCTGATGTCCTTCTGGTGCGTACCATTACCAAAGTCGATAAGAACCTGCTCGAAGATACAAAAGTAAAATTCGTTGCTACAGCAACAATTGGCTTTGAACACGTCGATGTTAACTACCTGGCGGATAAAAATATCGGCTTTTCATCGGCGCCAGGCTCAAACGCCAACTCGGTAGCCGAATATATAGTCTCGGCGCTTCTGAATCTGGCCGACAAATACGAATTCGACATCTCAAAAAAAACAATCGGCATCGTCGGCGTCGGCAACGTCGGCAGTAAAGTCGAAAAAAAGGCCCGTGCACTTGGAATGAAAGTCATCTTGAACGACCCGCCGCTGAAAAGACAAACAAACGATGAAAAATATCGGCCGGTAGAGGAAATCCTCGATTGCGATATCGTAACCCTCCATGTGCCGCTGACCTATGAAGGAATAGATAAAACTTATCACCTGGCCGATGAGAAATTTTTCAAATCTCTGAAAAAAGGCGTGATTTTCTGCAATAGCTGCCGGGGCAAAGTCCACGATACGGCTGCACTAAAAAACGCCATAACTGCCGGAAAAATAAAGGCTTGCGTGCTGGATGTTTGGGAAAAGGAACCGAATATCGATATTGAGCTTTTGAAAATCCTCGATTACGGCACCCCGCATATCGCCGGCTATTCCTATGATGGTAAAGTATCAGGTATGATTATGATTTACGATGCGTTTTGCAAACACTTCGCAATCAAACCGAAATTCAATATCAATAATTTTCTCCCACCCTCGCAGATTGAAAGAATTATCATCAACGAAAACGAGGGGAAACCACTGTCAGCGGCCGTGAATATGCTCTACGACATAAAAAGAGACGACGCCAAATTGAGACAGATAATAGAAGAGCCCGCCGAAAGACGCATCGCATATTTCGACAGCTTGCGGAAAAATTACCACGTCCGCAGAGAATTTCAAAATACCTTTGTTTCCATTAAAGATGAGAGGCTCAAAAAAATATTCAGCGGCCTTGGTTTCAAAACCGTATAGCAATGACAAAAAACTCCGACATTCTGGCCTGGCCGGGCGGAAAACTCGATTTCTCCGCAGGCTGTATCGTGATGGGAATTTTGAATATAACGCCTGATTCATTCAGCGACGGCGGTGATTTCCTCGCTCCTCAAAAAGCTATCGCTCGCGGCATCCAAATGGCCGCCCATGGCGCAGCCATAATCGATATCGGCGCCGAATCCACCCGCCCCGGCTCAAAACCAGTCCACCCGCAAGAACAAATCAAAAGGGCGATACCCGTAATCGAAAAACTTGCGGCAAAAATAAAAATTCCAATCAGCATCGACAGCAAAGACTATGATGTTGTAAAAGCGGCCCTCGACGCAGGCGCTTCGATAATAAACGATATAACTGCTCTGTCAGATGAAAGAACCGCAATGCTCGCTGCAGAAAAAAAACTGCCGGTAATCCTGATGCATATGCAGAACAGCCCCGCTACTATGCAGATTGAGCCTGAATATAAAGATGTCGTCAAAGAAGTCCTCGATTATTTATTAAAACGGGCATCAGCCGCTCAAAAGGCCGGCATTGAAAAAGAAAAAATCTTCATCGACCCCGGCATAGGTTTCGGCAAAACGCTCCGGCATAATCTGGCGCTTTTGCAAAATTTGAATGTCTTTGTAAATAGCGGATATAGAGTCCTGCTCGGCACAAGCAGAAAGAAATTTCTCGCCGCATTAACAGGCAAAGAATCTCCGAAAGATAGAATCTTCGGCACAGCGGCCGCAGTCGCCCACGCTGTACTTATGGGAGTATCGATTGTAAGAGTCCACGACGTCGCCGAAATGACCGATGTCGTTAAAGTCGCAAACAAACTGCGCACATAAAAGACCTCGAAGAAAAAATCCGCAGCAGGCTCGGCACAAAGGTAAGTATCCAGGCCCGCAAAAATGGTCATCGCGGGAAAATAACTATAGAGTTTTATTCTCTTGACGAGTTCGACAATATCGCGCAAATGCTCGGCGTAAACTCTGATTAAAATTTTTAGCCACAGAGAACACAGAGTTCACAGAGAAAATAATTATGAAAATCTAAGGCCGATTGAAAAATCGGCCCTTTTTATTGGTTTTGGGCCAAAAACGAGGGTTTTTAAAAATATCCCAAAAAGGATAAAACCGTAACAAATTGGTAACACGCTTTTATTATGGGTATAGCTGTCGAAAGTTGGTAATTTATAGTGAACTTGTTTTTTAAGGAGAGTTAAAATGAAGACTAATAAAGTAATTTCGATTTCAATGTGCGTTCTTGTTTTGCAAACAGTTGTATGTTTTGCGGGACAGGAAAAGGTTGACTTAAAACTGCGGCTGGCGGCAGGTGAAAGTCACGAAATGAAAATAACCCAAATCCAAAACATTGCCCAGACGGCGAACGGCCAGGAAATGAATATGAAACAAACCCAGGAAATGGTTATAGGCCTGGATTGTTTAAGCGTTGATGCCAATGGCGTAATGGATGTCGAGATGGGTTACAAATCTGTGAAAATGGTTATGGACGGCTCGATGGGACGTATGGAATTTGACTCGGCAAACCCCAAGCCAATCGACCCGAATAGGCCGGAGCAGAAAATGATAGCTGCGATGGTCTCAGCTATGGCGGGCTGCAAATTCCAGATGAAGGTCAAGCCCACAGGCGAAACTTCTGATGTCCGCGGTGTCGGGGAAATGCTTGCAAAAATGAAAAAAGGAATACCGACTGGCCCTGAAATGGAAGGAGCGGATAAATTTCTCGACAAGATGTTCGATGAGAAACAACTCAAGGAACTGACCGGCGATATGATGGGTGTTTTTCCTGTTGAAGCGGTGGCCGTCGGTGATACGTGGTACGACACGAAAAGCATAGATTTCATTATGCCGATTGATATTGACACAACTTATATGCTCAAAAGCCGCAAAGACGGTATCGCTTATATCGATGCAGCGGCTAAAATGGATATGGGCGACAGTTCAAAGCCTCTTGAGATAGACCCGAATAACAAGATGTCTATGCAGATATCCGGCACGATGAACACAGTAAGTGAAGTCGATGAGAACACAGGCCTTACGCGAAAAAGCAATATCGCAATGAACTTTTCAGGTGTAATAAAAATGGAAGCAAATGAACAAATGCCGCAGGGGATGACTATGCCAATGACGATTAAGGGAGATGCGGTCGTTGAATTGATTAAATAACAAAAGAAAGATTTGGGTTAATAAAAACGGCCTTTGGATATTGTCCAGAGGCCGTTTGCTTTCTAAGCCCTAAGAATGTTATTTCTTCTTTTTAGCTTTGCTTTTCGCTTTGACTTTCTTCTTTGCTTTCTTTTTACCGGCACTGCATCCGCAACTTGAACACATAACCATATCCTTTCATAAAAATGGTATCTATTCTATAAGTATCGGTTATTTCAGGCAGAATCTATAACTTAAGAGTTTATAGACTAATTTTGCTGCCAGAAAATCCGAGGCCTTGTTTTTGGGGTTCGGGCACAATTCGACGATATCGAAGCCGACGACGTTTTTCTGTTTCATCAGTTTTTTAAGGAAAACAAGCGTTTGATACCATCCAAGCCCGCCCGGCTCGGGTGTTCCGGTCGAAGGCAATATGGCCGGGTCGAACGCGTCAAGGTCGATTGTCAGATAGACGTTTTTGGTGAGCTTTTTCAGGCACTTATCAAACCATTTATTGTTATCGTAAATATCCTGGGCAAGAAAGACATTGTCTTTTTTTACCAGCTTTGATTCCTCGATTGCTGCACTTCTGATTCCCACCTGTACAATCGCTGCGTTCTCTCTTGCACGGGCCATCACGCAGGCGTGGTTGTATTTTGTGCCGTGATATTCTTCCCGCAAATCCGCGTGAGCATCAAATTGAAGCACCGAAACATTTTTAAAAGACTCGACGTGAGCCTGTATCGTCGCGGTGCTGACGGAGTGTTCCCCGCCGAGCGTTACGACGTATTTTTTGTTTTTGATATGCTTAAGGGTTCTTGCCTTAAGCTCGGCGACCATAATTTGGGGCGACTTTTTTTCCTTTATCGGCTTGTCGGTAAAAATGCCCTGTTTATAGACCTCCGAGTCGGTTTCGATATCGTAGGTTTCCATATTTGCCGAGGCGTCGATAATTGCGGCAGGGCCTTTATCTGCTCCTTTTATCCAGGTGCTTGTTGCGTCGAATGGTGCGGGCAGGACGACTATTTTGGCCTTATCGTAGGCACAATATTTTTGCGGCAGGTCGCCAAAATTAGTTTGCTGTTTCATTTATCCCTCTATATGTCAATCGAACAGGAGCATTGCAATAGCGACGGTAGTAGTCCACATACCCTTTTGGCCTCTTGCGGCCTGTGTGATATTTGAAGTCCTGATGATAAGGCCGGTGGACTTATAAACCTGTTCCTTCTCGCTCCAGGCCGTATTAGGGTCAACTTCAAGACCGATTGTCGTACCGAGCATTTCGGCGGCAAGGTCTTCGGCGAAATCGCCGGCCTGCTGCTCATTCATCCCGTGGCTGTGTACCTCGCTCAGATAGCCCCAGTTGTTCTTATCTTTCGGCAGGGCGATACCGACCGAAGTCGCGACAAGTCTGCCGTGCTCGTTTGTGTCGCATCTTGCCATCACGCAAAAAGCGATTGAGCCGGGCACGAGCTCTTTTAAACCGTTTTCCTTGCTGATAATTTTGCATTTCGGCGGCAGAATTGACGAAACCTGTACGAGGTTCTGATTGGCAACGCCCGCTGCACGCAGGGCCTCTTCGAACGATTTTAACTGGTATCTGTGTCTTCCAACGCCTTTGGTCAAAAAAACTTTCGAAGGCACCATACCATCAGCTGGAAAGCTTGGCATTTCTTAAAATTCCTTTCAAATTATAAACGGCAAATCACTTTGTCTGAAAATTTTGCAGAACTGATTGTGTGATTATATTACATTTAAAAATAGAATATCAAAATAAAAAGTGCAGATAAAAGAGAAAAAATTTCTTGTCAAAAGCCGACTCCTCCGCGATAGAAAACCAGATAATGTTGAATTTCGGCAAGCATTAGCGATAAATCTGCCAAAATGGCACTTTACCAAAAAAGGTTGGCTGTTTTAACTTCTTTATATATAATAAGTTAGGTTTTTTGCTGTTGCTGGCACGTACTTTGCGTTTAAGATAGCCCAGTAAAGCTGTTTAGTTAAAAGGAGACATAAATTATGGCAAAAATTATTGGAATAGACCTGGGAACAACTAATTCTGTTGTTGCGGTAATGGAAGGCGCAACGCCAAAAGTGCTCATAAATTCTTCCGGCAGCAGGCTTACGCCGTCGGTAGTGGGCTTTACGGACAAAGGCGAGCGTCTTGTCGGCCAAATTGCCAAACATCAGCAGGTAACCAATCCTGAAAACACCGTTTTCTCCATCAAGCGTTTTATGGGCCGCAGACACAACGAAGTCGGTACTGAGGAAAAAATGGTGCCATATAAGGTTATAGGCGGGGCCAACGAACTTGTCAAAGTCGGTGTAAGAGGCAAAGAATACACGCCGCCAGAGATTTCAGCGATGGTTCTTCAGGATTTAAAAAAGACCGCCGAAGATTACCTGGGTGAGAAAATAGACAGGGCGGTTATCACCGTTCCGGCTTATTTCAACGACTCTCAGCGTCAGGCTACCAAAGACGCCGGCACTATCGCGGGCCTGAAGGTCGAAAGAATCATAAACGAGCCGACGGCTGCTGCACTGGCTTACGGCATCGAAAAGAAGAAAAATGAAAAAGTCGCCGTGTTCGATTTCGGCGGCGGTACGTTCGATATTTCAATTCTCGATATTGGCGATAATGTTTTTGAGGTACTCAGCACCAATGGCGATACACATCTGGGCGGCGACGACCTCGATGAGGTGTTGATAAATTACCTCGCCGATGAGTTCAAAAAGACCGAAGGCATAGACCTGCGGAAAGACGCGATGGCACACCAGCGGCTCAAGGAAGCCGCCGAAAAGGCCAAGTGCGAATTGTCCAACCAGGTTGAATCTACGGTAAATCTGCCGTTTATTACAGCCGACGCCTCTGGGCCAAAGCACCTGCAGCTAACCATTACCCGCAGCAAATTCGAATCGCTGGCAGAGCCGATATTCGAAAGGCTCAAAAATCCGTGCGTCAAGGCAATGAGCGATGCGAAAATGAATCCGTCCGACATAGCCGAGGTCCTGCTTGTCGGCGGTTCGACAAGAATCCCGAAGGTTCAGCAGATAGTAAAAGACATGTTCAAGAAAGAGCCGAACAAGAGCCTCAACCCCGATGAAGTCGTGGCAATCGGCGCAGCCGTTCAGGGAGCCGTCCTTGCCGGCGATGCGGGCGTAAAAGATATTCTGCTTTTGGACGTTACGCCATTGTCGCTCGGCGTTGAAACACTCGGCGGTGTTATGACAAAACTGATTGACCGCAACACGACAATACCGACCAGCAAAAAAGAGGTGTTTTCAACCGCTGCCGACAGCCAGACGACGGTCGATATCCACGTTCTGCAAGGCGAACGCGAGTTCGCAAGGGATAACAGAACATTAGGCAGATTTCAGCTTTCTGACATTCCGCCTGCTCCGCGCGGTATTCCGCAGATTGAAGTTGCTTTTGATATCGACGCCAACGGCATATTGAACGTCTCGGCCAAGGATATAGGCACAGGTAAACAGCAGTCAATTCAGATTAAATCCAGCTCGGGCCTTAGTGACGAGGAAGTCAAAAAGATGCAGAAAGACGCCGAAGCTCACGCAGATGAAGATAAAAATCGCAGGGAAGTGGTTGACCTTAAAAATCAGGCCGACCAGTTGATTTACTCGACTGAGAAAACACTCAAGGAGCACGGCGATAAGGTTTCGGGTGATACCCGCGGCAAAATCGAATCCGCTGTTAATAATCTTAAGGAAGCGGCCAAGGGCGAAGACGGTCAGGCCATAAAGAACGCTATGGAAAATCTAAGCACTACTGCCCAGGAACTCGGCAAGATTTTGTACGAAGAGGCGGCGAAAAAACAGGCCGCTCAGGGCGGCGGTCAGGCAAACCCCAAAACTTCAGAACCTAAAGGCGGCCAGGAGGGCGAAGTCCACCGCAAAGACGGCGGAGACGATGTAATTGACGCTGAATTTGAGGCAAAAGACAAGTAATATCTTTAAATAAAAAAAATAAAACCGGCCGCGAAAATCTGCGACCGGTTTTATTTTTACTTTAAAATGCTAAACTTACTCTGACTGCTAATACAGTCGCGTTGCCGACCGAATTTATCGCACCAGGGTGAACAATATATTGCAAAGAGGGCGTGACATTAACAGTAGGCAGAATCTGAGCATTATAA
>JAHJUV010000049.1 GCA_018828825.1 Planctomycetota bacterium
GTTTGTTCAACGAATTCGGCATTATGAGCCATCTATACGAGCACCTGTGGGAATACGAAGAATGGGTAAGGCTCGCCCCGCCGGCAATTGCTGCGCTAAAGGCAATAGGTACTGTGGCCCATAGCGAGGCAACTATAGTAGTAGCCCACGAATTTATGGGAATGCCGACGGCTCTGGCGGCAAAAATGGATAAGGGCTCAAATTTCAAATCAGTTTTTCATGCGCATGAGGTCGCGACTGTCCGCCGAATCGTCGAAGAAAAAAGCGGCCACGACACTATGTTCTATAATGTTATGAAGGCCGCTCAGGCAGAAGGGCTTTCGCTGCCGGAAATTTTCGGAGACCAGTCGCACTACGCCAAGCACGCATTGGTCGAAGCCTCCCGGCATTGCGATAACATTCTCGTGGTCGGAGATTATATAGCCGAGGAACTGCGATTTCTTGCTCATGAATTTTCAACCGCTAATATTAGTTTGGCTTATAACGGCATTCCGGCCTACCGTATAAATCTTGAAGAGAAGAAACACTCGAAAGCAAAACTCCAGCAATATTGCAAGAATCTGCTCGGCTTTGCGCCGGACTATATTTTTACGCACGTAACAAGGCTGGTTCGAAGCAAAGGGCTTTGGCGAGACCTGCGGGTTCTCGAACATATCGAAAAAGAGATTCGCCCCCTGCATAAAAGCGCTGTGATGATTCTATTAAGCACCGAAGTCGGTCCCCGAAGAGCCCGCGATATTATGCGGATGGAATCCGAGTATCATTGGCCGGTCGTACACCACGAAGGGCTGCCGGACCTTAGCGGCGGAGAAGCCGCTTTTTACAGCGCAGTCCAGGAATTCAACGCAAAAAGCAGAAATATAAAAATGATTTTCATAAATCAGTTCGGTTTCGAACGGCAACGCTGCGGACAGAGAATGCCGGAAGATATGGAGTTTATGGATATTCGGAAAGGTTCTGATGTCGAGTTCGGCCAGAGCATTTACGAACCATTCGGCATAGCACAGCTTGAGCCGCTGAGCTTCGGCGGAATATGCGTCATGAGTAATGTTTGCGGTTGTGCCGGCTTTATCAATAAAATCAACAGCCCGGACGAAATCCGCAATGTCATAATCGCCGATTACACCGACCTCGACGGCATAAAATTCAACGATGCCGAAGATATGCTTAAAATAGATATCGGCGTGCGAAATCAGATTGAGCATCGTGTCGGAGAAAAAGTTGCGATGGAAATACTTACAAGATTGCCGAAAAACGACAAGGAAGCCATTGAAATGATAAATTCCGGCCACGACCTGGCGGCACAAATGAGCTGGGATGTTGTCGTCGAAAACTACATTTTGCCGGGACTCGCTGCAGCAGTAACCAACTGCAGGACACCCATTTCAGCAGTCTGACACTTTTATTCTGCTTCACTCGAAGACATATATCCCGGTGATGCTCTTGTACGCTGTTGTTATATCTGTATCTGCTATCTGTTGCTGCCTGATGCCGCTTGACTCCAGTTTAATAGTGTTATCGGTGCAGCAGCAAGAGATTCTGATATCTCTTTGTAAGTTTTTACGACCCCGGCAGGCCAGAATCTTTCCTTGATAGCAATTCTTTCAATAGTCTTACCGTCACGGCTGTACAAAAGTTCAGCATAATCACGCGATCGCAAAGACCCCGTGCCTATCCACTCGGTAACTTTATGGACATCGACCATAACAGCCCCAGTTGAGAAATCTATGGTATCACCAATTATGCCCATCTGCCCAAGCCGCGAGTCTCCCGCTGTTTCGACTATCTGGCCTATCTCTTCCCCATTTTTGACGCTGAACGTCCGGCTCGCCCAATTGCCCAGTATATATTTCGCAACCATAATCTCAACAGTTCTGTCAACACCGGTGCTTTTTTCTATCTCACGAATATTAGTGGCGAAAAAGAGAAGTCTTCGCGGTATTTCAATTATCGCACCTAATTCCATGAAATTGCTCCATAATACAATCTGGTCGCGAAGGTCTTTTTGCTCTTGGCTGACCCATCCTCTGCCTGCAACAGGATTAAACACTCCTATCCTTATACGGTACTGATACTTTTCTCCAGGTTTTGTGGTGTCATCGTGAGCCCAGAAAACTATCTTTTCCAAATCAGCAAGATTTGTATTTGGCGTAAGTTTGACAGCGTCAAATTTAGCATCCTCACTTATATATCGCATCTGGCCATCAGTTACAGCAGTCGTATCCCTTGCAACTCTTCTCGGCACTGTCGGTGTCCTCACAGTTGAGCTCGGCCTCGGCTGCGACCTTTCCTGAAGCCTTCTTGCTCTTTCCGCCTCGATTTCCAGGCGTCGCATTTCTTCCCGCTGTTTGGCAATTATTTTTGCCCGTTCATTATAAAAGGACGGACTTATCCACGGTTCAGTCGGTATCGCATTATAATAAACCGGCGGTTGAAGTATTTCATCGCGAAATTCAGGCTTGGCAAACTGAACTAACGCTATCTCCATTCCATATTCGCTCGCCTCTTGTGGAAGCTGAAGTCCCTTCTTTATATGGCATATCCTTGTTTGCGGCACCTCAATCCAATCGCTCCAGTTTCCATCAGGCTGTTGAACTATTTTCTGAAGTTCAACTTTTGCAAAAACAGGTCTTGCGTATTGTTCCATCCGCCACTCTTTTGGCAGATTTCTTCCTGCGAAAGATTCCCTAAACATATCGTAAAGCGATTTAACATCGATTGCCGATTCAATGGTTACAATGTCCATATCCTCAAGTTCTGTTTTAGCGGTTCCATAGGTAACTGATGCTGAAAGTTCTTCTGTCGGCACAAACGCCGCCATCCTTATCACAGCAGCACCTGGTTTGTCTATCATAGGCAGCGACGGAATTCGGTAAACCCTGTTTTTTGCCATTTCGGTCTTGTCAGGATATCCCGGCAGCGGAAATTTCATTCCCGTATCTATGGTTTGCTGAAGCGAATTTGCCAGCAGCGACAGATACTGCGGCTTTTGCGGCTTGTACTGGTTAGTAGTATTAGGTTCGCTTTTCAGTTGCTCCTGTAATCTCTGTGCGTTTTTATTGATAGATATATCTATCTCTTTAGGGCCATAGTCTCGACCGGCGTATTCAATCGAATTAGGATTGCCGATAATGTAGATAAAAAGTATGACAATCGCAGCCAGTCCTGCAATAACCAATATTGCTTTATCAATAAAAAGCTCTATTATATTTTCTTTTTTTCTGCCCATAACACCAACAAAAAATTTAAAATTACTGAATCAGTTTCCGGCAAGTATCCGCTTTATAGATTCTACCTTTACTATCAGTTATTCCACCCGATAACCTGTATCAGTCGAAATTGGCGCCGATTTCTGCATTGTCGATATTCCTGTTCATACCATCCTGAATGTACTTTGGTTTTATCTCATCATAACCTTGACGGTTGAAGACATATTCACAGATAATATTCAGCAAAACAACTGCGTCTTTTCCATAGAAGTACCTTCTGTGCTCTGCGACGTCTCTACCAACCGGTTCGATACGGCTCTGAATAATGGTTATCTGATTGTGTCTATATTTTTCAGGTTTTTGGTCGCCCTTATATCCGTAAAAATAATGTTCCTTCTCGCTGCACAGTTCACTCATAAACTTAAGTATGTCATTCGCCTTGATTATCACGGCCAAACTGAAGTGAACGACATCAATTTGGTCATCGCATTTTCTGCTTGTCCAGTACTGGTACAAACCGCCTTTTGCGTCGGTAACATAAACAGGCAGTTCGAGACCGTTATCCATAGCAAAACTGGCGGCATCGCTGCGGGCAAATCGTACGCCAAGAAGCCTTTTTACCGATGATTTTGTCGTGCTGGCAGAACCCTGATTCATCACATTTATGGTATCGACAATATCTTTATGTACCCAGTATGCAAGCTGGCTATACCAGCATTTCTTCATCGCATTTTCAACCCCGCTGTATTCCCAATTGTCCCATACTGCATATCCGCTGAAAGCTTTTGGGTTGGCATATACCGGCGTTTCTTCGCTGCGGCGTTTACACAAAAGCTCAATAATTCTGCTCTCTTCTGTTTCCGCCTGTGCCCCGCTCACAGCCTCTTCTCTGTAAAAATCCGTTGAGATATCAATCGGGCCGGCTTCTTTGCGAATTTCTATATCCGTTGGAGCGTCCAGCGATTTCATATCTTTTGTAAGTTCTGCAAATGCAACCATATACGCCCCCCTGAACTCATTGAAAATCTGCACGGATGTCTCATTAGGCTCAGGAAATATCTTGTAACTGAGCAATTCTCTCTGGCTTGTCTGCCGTGCAAGATTCTCGATTTCATTAGCGTCAGCCTCGTGTATATCTTCAAACATCTTAACCGCTTCATGCTGTTTAGCGGATATGTTTGTTCGCAACGCCGAATTCACTTCCCTGCCAATCTTTACATTTTCTTTAAGCTTGACGCTTATTTTACCCCGTATCATAGTTGTAGGAATAAACAGCAGCACGGCCACCACGGTTATCGCTACCGGTATAATAATTGAAGTATTCTTTTTTATTATTCTGACTATGTTCATTTTTATCGTTTTTATCACTCCGGAGTGCCGGATAACGGCTGCCCGTCAGGTTTACCATTTTCCCAGAGAAATTTAGCCCTTATTCTAAACCATTTATCTCGTTCTATGTATACAGGTTGTCCGAAAGCATCATATTTTCCCCTGCCCTTTTCATCAAGGGCAACTGTTTTGTTTATTTCTTCTTCCGTCAGCGGGTCAACAAGTACCTGTCCGCTTGCAGCGATATCCGATGTGTTGGTCTGACCGGCATGCCCCCCGCCTTTATACTCACTTTCCGGTTTAATTCTTAAGATGCCAATACCTGCAGGCATTCGAGCATCGGCAATATCGACTACGCCTGTTTCAACTCTGAAATGTTCAATTTCCCCCTTGGAAAATAATTGAAACGGGCTGTTGCCATCGAAAAGTTCGTTAAGATTCATCATTCGTGTTATGACGCCCCACCTGCTTTTATCATTTCCTACTCCTGCAGGGTCCATAAGCTCGCCAATTTTTTCATAAGGTGTGTAACCCTCAACAATAACGGTAAATCCTTTACCATCTGTCGCCTGCCCTTGTAAAGAATCGGCGGATGACGTAGTTCTTGTTATCGACCGCTCTCTTCTGTCAAGTTCAAACGTTGCAGCAGCCAGACTATCGTAGTAGTCTATCATTATACTCGTTATGAAAACCTGTTTACGTTCATTTCTTGGTATTGCTGCTATTTTTGCAACATCGCTTTCCTCGTAAGCCTTATAAAGTTCGGCCTGTGCAGGGTTGTTCTGCGCATCCGGAATACATTTAAAGATTATTTTATGGAGTAGAGGAATAATATCCCGATATTTAAACATTCCCATCTGCTTCTTTATTTTCTCTTCATATTCGCTGCTTCTTGCTTCCTGCTGTTTCAACTGACTGGCTGCATTTTTCGCCAGTTGAAGAATGTTTTGTGTTTCCTGTCTTTTCGACTGGGCGTTTCTGTCCGAGGAGGCTTTCAGGTCGAGATTCGTCCTGAGTAATGCCAATAATGACGCCGCGAGCAAAATACTTGCCGCAAGTACGAAGAATTTACTCTTCCTCGCCCATAACATCCTGCGGGCAATCCCTCGCGGTAGAAGATTGCTCTGTATCCTTGCAAGGCCGAGCGCCTGAAGCCCGAGTCCGTATGCAATCGCTAAATCGCAGAGATTGTCGTGGAGTTTAGCGCTTGAAATACCGCCTGCCGAAACGAGTTTTTCGAATGAATCCGGACGGATAGCGGAAAGCTGCGTTGTCTGCTGAATATATTTGCTAAGCCCCTGCAGCTTAAAGCCCCCGCCGAGCAATATCATTTTTGTGAAAACCGTTCCCTTGTGACTGCTGCTGTAATATCCCAACGAACGCTGAACTTCGGCCCCGAAATCGGTAAATACGGGCTTCATAGCGTGAAAGATTTGTCTGACATATTTACTTACAGGGGCGCTATGTTTGAGTTTCTCGGCTTTTTCAAAGTCGAGTTTAAAAGCATCCGCTATTGCTTTGGTAAAATTATTTCCGCCCAGAGGAATACATCTCTGCCAAACTGTTGATTTCGTACATATCACAAGGTTTGTATCGCCCGAACCCATATCGAGTAATACTACCGCCTTTTTGTCGGCACTATCAAGGTCGCTGCGGTCGAATTGCGCATAGTTATAAAGAGCCATCGGAGCCATCTGAACAACTGTAACGCAAATATTTTCAGCGCTGTAGTTCTCAAGATGCTTGCTTATAAGCTCGTTCTTTATCGCAAATATTCCGACCTCGGTTTCAGGACTGTCGGGTTTGGGCATAAGCTGCCAGTCCCATTCGACTTCGTTTATATCGAACGGTATCTGCTGAACAGCTTCAAACTTGATTATTTCAGGAACTTTTTTCGGTTCAACAGGCGGAAGTTTTATGAATCTTGCAAAACTCGTCTGGCCTGCAACTGAAATCGCCACTTCATCTTTGCCCAGTTCGTTTCGGCCGGCAAATGTGGCAAGGCTTGCGCGGATAATCTGATTTTTTTCCTCTTCGCTCAGCCCCTCGGCGCTTAAAACCCTGGAATGCTCGACGTAATCAAGTCCGATTGCCTCTACACGGTCCCCTGCCTGCTGAAGGCGAAGGGCCTTCAGTGAATTGTTGCCTATGTCAATTGCCCATACAGAGCGACCACCAACTGCCATTTTTGGCTTCTCCTGAAACGCCGAATAGCTTATTATTACACACCCTTTTGTGTATTGTTACAAGATGATGAATTATAACAGATTATGTAAATTATGCAAACTTTTGCCATAAATACTCTTGGCTGTAAGGTAAATCAGTACGAAGCTCAGCAGATTATAAAGTTTCTGACGAGCTGCAACCTATTATACGTACAGGATTTCAAAAAGGCCGATATAATTATAATCCATACCTGCTGCGTTACGCATATTGCATCGGCAAAAAGCAGACAGCTCATCAGAAAAGCGCAAAAACAAAACCCCAGCGCTAAAATCTTTGTTTCAAGCTGCTTGGTGAACGCAGACCCGGCTGAATTCAAAAATCTCGATGAAAAACTGCTCCTGGCAGGCAATATGGAAGAGCTTTTCGGCCTGCTCAAACAGCAATTAACCGCCGCCGGTATAGATTGTAAGTCTATTGATAACAATATGTTAAGAAAACAGGAAACCATAGAGAAATTCTATGGCCAAACACGGGCATTTCTAAAAATTCAGGATGGCTGCGATGGATTCTGCTCATACTGCATAATTCCAAAAACAAGGCCGAATATAACTTTCAAGCCAATCGAAAAAGTCATTGAAGAGGCACAACACCTTGTAAACTCAGGACATAAAGAAATCGTGCTGACCGGTATTTTTCTCGGTGCCTACGGACAACAAACCGTAAAACGAAAAAACTGGCCGAATAACGAAAATCCAATTATCGCTGACCTGCTCGAAAAAATTGCGCAAGTGCCGGGCCTTAAAAGGATTAGATTAAGCTCGCTTGAGCCTGCCGATGTAACCGACAGACTTCTCGATGTTATGGGAAATACCTCTAACATTATGCCTCACCTGCACTTATCGTTGCAGTCGGGCTCGGAAAGAATCCTGAAAAAAATGAACCGGCAGTATTCCGTTAAAGATTTTGCCGGCTCCATAGAAAAAATAAACTTACAGCTCGACAGACCCGCAATAACAACTGATATAATCGTCGGATTTCCGGGCGAAACCTTACAGGATTTTGCGAAAAGTCTGTCTATAGCAAAACTTGCAGGTTTTTCAAAAATTCACATTTTCCCATTCAGCAAACGGGCCGGCACAGCGGCAGAGAAACTGCAGGACCACATAGATAAAAAAGTTATAACAGAAAGAACTCTGAAACTTAGAGAACTGGAAAAGCAACTGGCTGAAAAATTCAGAAAACAATTCATCGGCGAGGACGCCCAAGTTCTTATCGAAGATGAAGTTAAAAAAACAGGTAGATGCGAGCGATATTACGAAATTTGCGTTACCAGCGACAACCCTTTAACTAAAGGCAAAATCGTAAAGTGCAAAATTAATAATGATGCGGTTACAGCGTCAATTTAAAATCTTTCAAACCCCCTGAAAACGAGGGGTTTTAGGGGTAAGGAACGATGAACAAGAGGCGGATGGTATAAAAGTAAGGCAGGAGAATTTTCACTTAAAATTTACGACAGTCTCGACAAATGTCATTGCGAGGACACCTAAGGTGGACGAAGCAATCCCGATAAATCGGGATTCTCGCTTTAAAAACGAGATTGCTTCGCGGAGTTTATCCCGAGCGAAGCGAAGGACTCGCAATGACAAGACGTATTTTTAGAGGTTGCCATAAGGTTTCTTTGCCGAATCGGAGTTGTCCCTATATGTTCGGTTTGAGCGGCGTTGTCTAATGTGGTGAATCATAGTTATCTGTAAAGTCTTGAAATAAAAACACTTCTGCTGTATAAACTTCTTATTATGAAAGATAAACCAACACAGAAAAGTGGGCATATTTTCGGCCCCGTGCCTTCAAGAAGGCTCGGCCGGTCGCTCGGCATCGACCTTATACCGTCTAAAACATGCACATTCGA
>JAHJUV010000050.1 GCA_018828825.1 Planctomycetota bacterium
ATCGACGCCAACACCATGAGCTTAGAACAGGCCAAGGCCCAGATAGTAGAAGCCCTGACAGATAAGCAAAAGAACGATATTGTCGTAAACTATATACAACAGCTAAAGAAAGAAACTAAGATTGACTTTGCCAATCCAGCCGACAACTTTGAACTGAATGAACCAAAACCTATTATAGCACCTATACGGCCCAGCAGCCCAGGCACACCTCGCGGCGAAGCAGGCAAAACCGAGCCAAACCCGCCAAAAGGCGAGGTCTCGCCAAAGGCGGACAGCAAAAAATAAACAATTAAACCCAAAACCCCTCAATAATATGGTTTATTGAGGGGCTTTTGGGGATTATAGATAGTAAATTGAAAGTTTTTTGTTTGACAATTGACTAACTAACTTCGTATAATATAGTTGTGAGATTGGATGTGAATGGAGATTTAAGGGGATGGCTTTCCTCGTGGTTGTCGTGGCATCTCCAAAATCCAAGATGTTGTCTTTCTTCAATGTACTTGCCATAGTAACTTTGCGCGGTTTTTGAAAAAACACAGAAATTATTTAAAGAGGTAAAAAGATGCTAAAAACAGAAGAAAAGGAGAAAGATATAATATTGGATAAAGCCAAAGAAAAAGCGATAAAGAGTGCTGTTGCTAACCATACTTTCGGCAAGTCATACACTGTTTCCATTAAACAGGGACAGACGATTTCAATACAGAAAAAATAGACAAGTGTCTTGTTTTTCAGATTTGATGAGATATGCGTTATTGCAAAGGGGACTCTTTAAGGTTCGGTGGACACATAATAGCAGATGTCCGCTTTCCTCCTGAACAGTATCGTACCGATTGGAGGAGAGATTACGCAAGAATAATTCACTCTCCGTCTTTCCGTCGGTTACAGGGCAAAACTCAATTGTTCCCCGGACGAGAATCGGATTTTTTTAGAAATAGATTGACTCATTCTCTGGAAGTTGCTCAGATAGCCAAATCAATCGCAATAAAGCTAAATCACATTTTAAAAACAAAAGGAGAAAATTATTATATTGATCTGGATTTAGTTGAGTTTGCTGGCTTGGCGCATGATATAGGCCATGCCCCCTTTGGTCATTTTGGAGAAGAGGCTCTCGATAAAAAAATGATAGATTGCGGTGGCTTTGAAGGAAACGCTCAAACCTTAAGAATATTAGCCACTACAGAAAAGAGAGCTCCTGCAAGTACACCTTTGGGAATCGATGAGAAAGGTAGAGACAAACGCATTGGTTTAAATTTAGCTGCTCGCTCTTTGGCATCCATCCTAAAATATGATAGAGAGATTCCTTTTTCTAAAACAAAAAGGAAGGGCCAAGAAGGACCGATTAAGGGTTATTATAAGAATGAAAAAAAAGTTGTAGATTTTATCAAAAATAGCATTTGCGGAAAGGTGGCCTGCCCAACAAAATTTAAAACTATAGAATGCCAGATAATGGACATTGCTGATGACATTGCTTATTCTACATACGATTTAGAAGATTCCTTTAAAGGTGGTTTTCTCACGCCGATGGATTTGTTTTGTGCGTCCGAAGAGGTGATCAAAAATGTTCAAGGAAAAGTAAATAAAAAACTTAAAACAAGCCTGTCTGGCCAAGAAGTCTCTAAAAAGATAAGGGTTTTTTTGACATCTCAACTATTTGATATGCCGAACATAAACTTTAAAGATATTCCTAAAACAGAAAAAGATTTGCGAGAAGCCCTGCCTCTAATTCATGAGATATTTTTACATTATTCTTATGACCTATCAAAAAACATAACTCAAGATTCGTATTATCGAACCCGTTTCACATCTAGGATGGTACGGTCCGCGATTGATTGTATAGAACTTGATGCAATAAACGATAAAATCCCTGCTTTATCAAAAATAAAACTCGACAAAGAAAAGGAGGTCGAGATTGAAATTTTAAAGAGCATTGTTGTGGAATCTCAGATTTTGTCTCCCAAAATAAAAATTGATGCTCATAGAAGTAGGGAGATAATAAACAAAATATTTGATACGCTTGCTAATGCCCAAGAAGAAGGTTTTATGCTTTTGCCAGACGATTTTCGAAAAATTTATCAAGCACTAAAACTACGTAATGACAAGAAAAGGCTTGTGTGCGATTTTATAGCAGGTATGACAGACCGATATGCATTGGAATTTTATACAAGATTGACTTCTGAAAATCCACCGAGCATATCCAAACCTTTCTAATTTCCCCTTTCTTCTTCCTCTCTTTAATCGCATCCTGTAGAGTCCCTTAATCATGCCTCGTAGAATCAGTCCGTAAAATTTGCATTCGAGTATATAACCCATTTGAAATCTATTTTCCGCTAATAGCGGGGATTTGTTTTAGTCTATCGCAAGTGGAGGTTTTTGCCTGCCGGGAATGACGGATAAAAAAACGAACCCTGCCATACGGGGATGGCGGAATAACGAACCCCGTCATACAAGATGGCAGACGAAACGACGGACCCCGTCATACAAGATGGCAGACGAAACGACGGACCCCGTCATACAAGATGACAGACGAAACGACGGACCCCGTCATGCAAGATGACAGACGAAAAGACGAACCCCGTCATGCAAGATGACGGGGCTAAACACGTAAGGATGGACAAAAAAGAGTTGCAATGGAACAATTACAAAATTAACATTGACGTTTATGCCAAAGTTAATCGGTTATATGGTTACGTGGACAACTTATGGAACCTGGCTGCAAGGCGATGAGAGAGGATATGTAAAAGACGGAGAAATTCTACCAGGGAATGATAAGTTAAAATCCGCAAACCAAAATCAGCAAAAATTCCAAACGGTGAAACTTAATCCAAAGCAAAAACAAATTGTACAAAACGCAATGCTCCAGGAGGCACAAAAAATCAATCAGAAGATTTTTGCAATCGCAGTCTGTCAAATCATATTCACATAGTTGCGGAAGTTTCGTCAGAATCTATCGAACAAGCTGCCCACAGATATAAGCGTCTGTCCACTTTTGTACTCGGCAAGATCGGTCTGGAAGGTAAAATATGGTCGAAAGGATTTGATAAGAGATTCTGTTATACCGATAAAGACATTGAACAAAAAATTCAGTATGTTAATAAACATAATGTTTAGCCCTGCCATCTTGCATGGCAGGGTTAGAAAATAATCCGTTATTAAAATGATGGGAAACGAACCCCGTCATTGGGAATGACGGATAAAACGACTAACCCCGTCATACAAGATGACGGGGCTAAACGTATTCTTTGTATTTCCCCAAATCTTCCTCCATCAGTATGCCTCTTAACGGTTCGTACTGCCAGCAGGGGAAATTGAGCGGGGCGAATTCCTCTTCGCCGGAGAGCAGGACAAATTTATCGCGGGCAAGAGCCGCCAGTATCCTGTTAAACGGCGTGTCCTGACAGCGAAAAGTTAATCGTTTACCCTCTTTTGTTCTAAAGCCTGTGCCGACGTAAAATCTATTTCTGGGTTTGGAAATGGATACGCCAATAAAGCCGGTACTGTTTTTCATTATCCGGTTAAGCATATTCTGCCGCGGGGTCGCGATTCTCAGATTACATCTGCGGTTATCGAGGTAGTTTCTGTTTTTGTGGTCAACGAGCTCGCCTTTGACAGCGTGCATTATATATCTTGAAAGCCGAACAGTTTTATTAGGTTCGGCTTTTAAAAACATATAAGGGCCATTACCAGAAAAATGAAAACCTCTTATAAAGGTGTATTTCTTTCGCGGCAGAATATCGGGGTCCTTGAAGAGCCTGCGATAAATAAAAACATCGACTATTACTGTCCGGTCGGCGATTTCAAACGTTCGATATTTTCCCATTTGTTCTATTGGCTGCGATGTTTTTTTATTCATTTTTTAAGAGCCTCTAACAAAAAAATTCCGCCACAGAGTCAAAAATCCTAAATCCTAATATCTAAATCCTAAACAAATCCAAATTACCAAAACTTGTCCTCGTGAAAACGGGGATTCAAATGACCAAAACCTGCGAATTTGGCGTTTTGAGCCTTCCAGCCCCCGCGTTTCACGCGAAGCGGGGCGGCGGGTGGAAATTTGAGTTTTGAATTTGTTTTGGATTTAGGGTTTCGTGCTTCGGATTTAATTACGACCCATACCTTTTATCGCTGCGGCATTTTTCTTCGGTTCCCTGTCAGTTTCTTTTTTGTATGGTCTTACGCCGTAGAGCGGGCAGGCCAGGCAGGAGCAGTTAATTATCTCGTTTTTCTGCCAGCAGACGCATTCGAGGCAAAGGGCCTTGACGGCCTCGGTTTTGTTGTTGGCCTCGACCGCTTTTTTATAGATTTTGCGGTATTTTTTCGGAATTTCCGCCAATCTGCAGGCGATTTTCTGCTTTCTCAACGTTCCCATATCCGGCTTTTCTGAATTTGTAGTTTTCATAACTTGCTTTCCTAAAAGTGGTTACAATAAGATTTTTAGTAATTATTCGGCGTTTTATTTAATAATCATCTAACTTATTGCTATTTTACCACAAAACATTAAGAAATCAAGTAATTTTTCTAATTTTTGCTTAATTTTTATAAATATCTAACAGGCATAGGGTTATAGAGAGGGTTTTATTGAGACTAAAAAGGGTTTGCCGTAAATTGGTGCGGGGTTCTTTGTCGAATATGAAGTTTGCAAGGTTAGATACGTTTGTATATAATATTAGGTTAAATGGATTTGGAGTGTAAACCCCCACACCAATGGATAGGTGCAGGGGGAGCATTTGGGAGTAAAAAGAATGAAAACGAAGTCTTTGCCCTCACACCAATTTACATTATGATGAAGAAAATAAAAGCAGAAGAAAAACAGATTCGCCGTCCAATTTCAAATTCGCTCGTTATATGCAAATTGGTGTGGGGGTAAACTTATGCGGAATAAAATGGCTATTTTATTTGTAACATTGGGCTTAGGGATTATTTGCTTTGGCGAGACCTGGCACCTCGGGAAAAATCAAAACTGGCAGAAACTCGCTGACACAGCGGATGGTGCGCTGTTGGCATCTGTAGCTGAGGCAAAACAGTTTGTCTCTACAGGCAAGACGGCAAAGGCAAAGAAAGTCTTCGGTAAGCTGAAAAAAGATTATCCTGAATTTGCCGGCGACGACTTCGATGCGTATGTAAAAGGAGAGCTGTTGTACAGCAAGCGTAAATACGCGGATGCTTCGCAGGCCTACGACCGTTTTCTCGAGCGTTATCCAAAAAGTCCGTTTTTCCAGTCGGCCATCGAAAGGCAGCAGCAGATAGCGACGGCTTTTCTGGGCGGCTATAAAAGACCAGTATTAAAGATATTCAAACTAAGCGCTTATGAAGAAGGCAGCGAGATAGCGAACAAAATCGCCGACAGAGCGGGCGATTCGCCTGCCGCTAAAAGGGCACTTGAGACATTGGCCCTGTCCAGAGAGAAAAGGGGCGTTTACGAACAAGCCTATCAGGCGTGGTCAAACGCCGCAAACCGCTGGCCGACAGGTGAAATGGGGCAAGAGTCCCTGATGGGAATGGCGAGAAGTCTCGAACTGGCCTATAATGGGCCCGCGTTTGACGGCAAGGTTCTTGCGAGTTCGAAAAGCTATTATTCCGAATACATCAAGAGGTACCCCCAGTCGGCGCAGCAACTCGGCCTGACAGAAAAAACGAAAGAACTGGATGAGAAGCTCTCTCAAAAGGAACTGTTGATTGCGGATTATTACGCCCGCACCGGCAGTACGGTTGCGGCCGATTTCTACTATCAGCAAATAATAGCGGATTGGCCGGTGTGCGCCGCAACAGAAACCGCCCGTGAAAAACTGCCTGAAATAAAGAAGGAACTCGAAAGGCAGCCGCAGCCGCCCAAAAAGAAGAAAATGAACTGGAAAGGCCTGTTTCTATGAGAATAAAAAGTGTGATATTTGCATTTCTGCCGGCTATGGTTTTATTCGCCGGCTGCAGCGGATATACTAACCAGCCGCTATACACAGATTCGGCAAAAAGTATTTACGTTGAGATGTTCGATAATACGACCTTTCAAAGAGACCTTGAATACGACCTTACGGACGCGATTGCCAAACGTATCGATGCGGAAACGCCATATAGAATAGTTTCAGATAAAAGCAGGGCCGACACCGTATTGAGCGGCAAAATAACGGGAATAGGCAGCACTGCATTAACTATCGAAAGAGAAACAGGCAGGTCTTTGGAAAATCAGGCCGAAGTTACCGCCCAGTTTAGCTGGAAAAACCTCAAAACAGGCGAGTATCTCCTTGAAAACGTCTCTGCCTCGGCGACGGCAACCTATTCACAATTCCAACAGCAGGGAATTGATTACGCCTCAAAAACAGCGGCAAACAAACTCGCCGAAAGAATCGTAGAGCTAATGCAGGTAGAATGGTAATAGTTTTGAGTCTATAATGAATCCCGTTAGAAATCATAAATTGAAAAGGATATTTCTAACGGGATGGACTATATTAAAGATAACAAAGAAAGATTTCTAACGTGATGAATCAAACTCCCAAAAAAAGACAAGATACAAAAAGACCATCGGGCCCGGCGGGCAAAGGCCCGATTACTCAGCGGGCAAGGCCGTTAAGCTGGCTTTTGATAGGTCTTGCTTTCCTTACTCTTATGACGATGTTCGACCGCTATCAGAAGCGAGATGAAATCAGCAACGATGAATTCGAAAAATACCTGGCCGAAGGCAAAATAGAAAGCATCGAAATCGCAGACCGCGAGATGACCGGCAAATTCAACGCCGCGGGCATAAGCTCGCGCCAGCCGAAGGATCCAAAAACATTCAGGGTCGGTTACCGGCCGGAGATGCTTGCGGATATAACCTCCAAACTCCAGGCGGCACAGGTTAAGTGGACGGTCGCCAAGCCGCAGATATGGCTGTCGCTTTTGAGCTGGATACTGCCTTTAGTGCTGATGATAGCGTTTTTCTATTTTATCTTTGTAAGAAATGTACGCAACGGGCCGGGCGGAATGCTGATGAACTTCGGCAGAAGCAAACATAAGCTGCACGGCAAAGAGCAGATGAAAGTGACCTTTGACGATGTGGCCGGTATCGACGAAGCGAAGGAAGAAGTCGCGGAGATTATCGAATTTCTGAAACACCCCGAGAAATTCCAAAAAATCGGCGGCAGAATACCTCGCGGAGTACTGCTCGTAGGCCCGCCGGGCTGCGGAAAAACCCTGCTGGCAAAGGCAATCTCGGGCCAGGCAAATGTGCCTTTCTTCAGTATCTCCGGCAGCGATTTTGTTGAGATGTTTGTCGGCGTCGGCGCTTCGCGCGTACGCGACCTGTTCAAAAGCGCAAAAGATAACTCGCCCTGCATTATATTCCTCGATGAAATTGACGCCATCGGCAAGAAGCGCGGGCCGGGCTTTGTGAGCGGCGGACACGATGAAAGAGAGCAAACTTTAAACGCCATTTTAGTTGAGATGGACGGCTTCGATACGAACGACCAGGTTATCGTAATGGCCGCAACGAACCGCGGTGATATACTTGACAAAGCGCTGACCCGGCCGGGCAGATTCGACAGGCAAGTTTATATCCCGTTGCCGGACGTAAAAGGGCGAACGGAAATACTCAAGATTCATGCTAAAAAAGTCAAAATGAGTCCCTGCGTTGACCTTGAAAAGATAGCGAGGGGAACGCCTATGTTCAGCGGCGCAGACCTCGAAGCAATAATAAATGAGGCTGCGATATCGGCCACTATGAACAACAAGGACTTCGTCGAAACGGAAGACCTCGAAGAGGCGCGGGACAAAGTTCGATGGGGCAGAAAGAAACGCAGCCGGGCCGTTGACCAGGAGGATAAAAAATTGACCGCTTATCACGAAGCGGGACACACTCTCGTGCAATCTCTGCTCAAGGACGCCGACCCTCTGCACAAGGTGAGCATAATACCAAGAGGCCCAATGGGCGGAGCGACTTTCTCGCTGCCGGAAAAGGACAGGACGCATTACACGAAAAAATACTGTATGGCCGAATTGCAGGTATGCTTCGGCGGCAGGATAGCAGAAGAGCTTTTCTGCGATGATATATCGAGCGGAGCCCAGGCGGATATCAAGATGGCTACTTCGCTTGCAAGAGAAATGGTTCAAACATGGGGGATGAGCTCTGAACTCGGACCGATTGATTACAGCCCGCCGGCACAGGAGTCTTACTTCGGGCTGGGAGGACAGGAGCATTCTCAAAAAACTTCCGAGGTTATCGACATTGAGGTCAAAAAGCTTATTGACCAGGCATATAACGCCGCAAAGGAAATTATTCAAAACAACCGCGATAAGCTTATGACTATAGCAGATGCCCTTTTGAAATACGAGACGCTCGATGCGGCTGAAGTAAAAATCATACTCGAAGGCGGAAGCTTAAATAAGCCTACTGTGGGCGATTTGCTCAAGGTCGAACAGGACAAACAGGCAAACTAATCATTTTTTTAACGAACGGGGAAGATGTATAAACGACTATTTTTACTGCTGACCGCCGTTGCAGCCGCTAATTTTCTCTCATACCCTGCCACGGCAAGCGACCAAATTCAGGACGATACCGTCGGGGTAAAACTCGTTTTTCAGCACCGGCCGGTTGCACCTAATTCAAACAGTACCGTTCAGGTAATATTTAACCTCGCTAAAGACTGGCATTTTTACGCAGATGAAAAAACTGCTCCGCAGGATATGAACCTTAAGATTACCGCTGAAGGAAAGGGGTTGATTTTTGCCCAAGCTGTTATGCCGAAGGGGCATTTGTACTTTGATAAGGTTACCGGTAAAAAACTTCTGGTTTACAGTGAAAATTTCAGCGTTTTTATTCCCTTTACTGCAAAGACAGACGGACGGAACACTGAAGTCAAAATTGCAATACGCGGTCTTGCCTGTTCGGAGCAGTTGTGCAAACCGATAACTTATGAACTTACAAAGAAACTCGACATCTCAAAAACAGCGAAAATGGATAAGCCTGCGTTTATGGTGCCTGCTCCTGTCGCTATCGCTCCAGGCTCTGTTGCGTTGTATGGCGGGGCTAAACACATTGTTTTGCCGCTTGCAATACTGGCGGGCGTTTTGCTTAATGTGATGCCGTGCGTCTGGCCCATTTTGCCAATTATCGTAATGAGACTTGTCGGCCAGGCGGAAAAAAACAGGGCCAAAAGCATTCTTCTCGGCTTGGCGTTTGCCGCAGGTATTGTTCTGTTCTTCGCCGCTCTTGCGGGGCTTAGCATAATTTTAAAACTTGGCTTCGGTTTGGTTTTTCAATGGGGCGACCAATTCAGAAATCCCGCCTTTGTTGTCGGTATGGCCCTTTTAATGGTTGTGCTGGCATTATATATGTTCGGCCTGTTCACATTCGGCATCCCTGCATCGGTTTCCAGCTCAAATAAACAAGGCGGCGGTTTCGCAGGTTCTGTCGGGATGGGATTTCTGGCGGCGGTTTTAAGCACACCCTGCAGTTTTGCGATACTTACATTCGTTCTTGCCTGGGCACAGACCCAGCCGATTCCGCTTGCCACAATTACGATATTGCTTATCGGCGTCGGAATGGCGGCGCCTTATGTGATACTGACAAGTGTTCCAAAGCTGCTCGGCGCAATTCCAAAGCCGGGCAGGTGGATGGAACTTTTCAAGCATGCTACGGGTTTTATCCTGCTGGCTATCGGCGTGAAACTGCTCGAAGCGGTGCAGTTGGAAAAAATTATAAACGTTCTTTATTATGCTATCGTCCTTACTGTCTGTATCTGGATGTGGAGCGTATGCGTCAGCCATAACACTCCTGCTGTTAAAAAATGGATAATCAGAGCAATAGCGGTCGGGCTTGCGATTTTTCTGGGATTTACCCTCCTTGCCGAAAAGGAAAAAGGGCTTATCGACTGGCAGGGGTACGATGCGGAAATTATCGCCTCGGCACAACAAGGGAATCGGCCGATACTTATGGATTTTACCGCGGACTGGTGCCTGTCGTGCAAGATTCTCGAAAAAATAGTTTACTCAAACAAACAGGTCGCTGATTTAATTAAGCAAAAAGGCGTTCTCGCGATAAAAGCTGATACAACTGGTTATGACTATCCTGCTGCAAAAGCATTGAAAGAAATTTACAATGAGCCTGCGGTGCCTGTAACTGTTCTGCTTTTGCCGGGGAAAGAGGCGCCGATTAAGCTTCGCGGCAACCTGATAAAAAATGAACTGATAAAGAATTTACAGTCGCTAAAAGATGTGGAAGAATAATGGCAAAAAAAGCTGCCATTAAAATCGATAAAGAAAAGGCAAAACAACAAGTTGCGGTCATCTGGCCGATATTGAAAAAAACCTATCCGCAGGCAAAATGTGCCCTGGAACATACTAATCCTCTTGAGCTTCTCATCGCGACGATTCTGTCGGCACAATGCACCGATGTAAGGGTAAATATCGTTACAAAGACACTTTTTAAAAAATATAAATCCGTTAACACATGGGCAAAGGCTCCGCTCGAACAAATCGAGCAGGATATAAAAAGTACCGGTTTTTATCGAAACAAGGCTTTTAATATAAAAAACGCCTGTCAGAAAATAATTGACGATTACAACGGCAAAGTACCTGATACAATGGACGAGCTGCTTAAGCTCGGCGGTGTCGGCAGAAAAACCGCAAATGTGGTTTTGGGCAATGCGTTCGGCGCTGCAGGGATTGTATGCGATACGCACGTGATAAGATTAAGCAGGCGGCTCGGGCTTTCGGCAAATTCGGACGCTGTGAAGCTCGAATTTGACCTGATGGAAATTGTACCGAAGAAAAACTGGACTCTTTTCAGTCATTTGATAGTCTTTCATGGCAGAAATGTATGCCAGGCTCGCAAGCCGAAATGCGATATTTGCCAGATTGCCAAATACTGCCCGGCGGCGAATAATCCGAAATTCTGGTAAACCCCCACACCAATATTCCGGTAAATTGGTGTGGGGGTAAAAGAAAGGCAATAAAATGAGCGAGAAAATAGCAAGATTTGGCGTAGCGACCGAAGAAACCTGGCGGGTATTCAGAATTATGGCGGAGTTCGTCGAAGGTTTCGAGGAATTAGCCACGATAGGACCTGCCGTTTCAATTTTCGGCTCGGCACGAATGAAGCCGGACGATAAATACTACAGGCTCGCAGAAGAAACCGCAGCGATTTTAGCGGGTGCAGGCTTTGCGATTATCACCGGCGGAGGCAACGGAATTATGGAAGCGGCAAATAAAGGAGCCGCCCAGGTCGGCGGAAAAAGTATCGGCCTGAACATCGAATTGCCGCACGAGCAGCTGCCGAATGAACATCAAAATATTTCGCTGCATTTCAGATATTTCTTCTGCAGAAAAGTAATGTTTCTAAAATACGCCAACGGTTTTATTGTCTTCCCCGGCGGATATGGCACAATGGACGAATTCACCGAAGCCCTTGTCCTGATACAAACTTTTAAACAGGCCTATTTTCCTGTGATTCTTATGGGCAGCGAATACTGGTCTGGACTTATCGACTGGATGAAAAAGGATATGCTGAGCAAACATAATTACATCGAGTCTCAGGATATGGATGTCTTTACCGTTTGCGATGACCCAAAAAAGGCTGCCGAAGTGATTATTAATTTCCAGAAATCCGGCAAGAAAATCGGCCTACAAGAACCAGGCGGTTTGAAAAAATTTCAAAATCCCCGTCAAAAATAGGCTTTCGACTCCTGCAGTTGTTTGAGCAGATAATTTTTATCCGGGCCGCCGAGATGTTCCCACGGCAAAATTTCATCAGATCCAAATTCCCTTGCCGCAAGCCGATATAAATCGAGGCCGAATTTCTCAAAAGCTTTTTGCCACAAGCCAAAATCAAAATGTTCGTCCCACAAATCGAACTTCGCCCCACTCTTATAGGCATATTCAATCACATTGGACAAATTTCTGTCTCCCCTGCCGATAGCCGATTCCAAAAGGCCCCTTTGGATATGATGAAATTTGAAATTCAAAAATCTTGCGCCAATTTTTCTTTTCTCTGAAATGATTATATCTTTGGCGTTTCTAAAATATTCCTCGCTCTGCTGACTAATCCAGCCAAAAGGCGTATGGGCCTTGGGCACAAACCAACTTATAGCAACGTTTATATTGGCAACTTTGCCGCAAACTTTTTTCCTCAATATCGCAAGCTTATAGGAAAGCTTGACGATATCTTTTATATCTTCGGCGGTTTCGCCGGGCAGGCCCGCCATAAAATAGAGCTTCACTTTCTCAAAACCCTGCTTATAGGCCTCTTCAATAGCGGCGAAAAGATTTTCGTTCGTTATGGGTTTATTGATAATTTTGCGAAGCCTTTCGCTTGCCGCTTCGACCGCGATTGTCAGGCCGCTTTTGCGGACAATCGAGGCAAGTTTCGGCAAAAGCTTCAACTGAACGTCCACCCGCAGGCTCGGCAGAGAAATACCTACCCTGCGAGGCTCAAAATATTCAGCAAGCAGACCTATGACCTCTTCGAGATACGGGTAATCCGCCGTTGAAAGACTTAAAAGACTGATTGTATCAAAGCCTGTCGCTTCATAAGCCTTTTTCGCTATCTCGAAAATTCGCTGCGGACTTCGGAGGCGCAGCGGTCTTCGGCAAAAACTCGCCTGACAGAAATTACACCTGCCCGGACAGCCCCGCATAACCTCAACACTTATCCGTTCGTGAATAGCTTCTGTGAAAGGCACTATAGGTTTTTCCGGAACTATCGAATTATCGAGGTCGTCAATAACCGCGTCAGAAATGCGGCAAGGCAAACCTTTATATAACGACGGTACATAAATAAAAGGAAACTTTTCGGCGGCTTTTGTCAGAATTTCTTTCTTCGGCGTATTTGTCTTTTTGCACTCAATCAGAAATTTTGCAATTTCAACGGCTGCTTCCTCGGCCTGGCCGAGCAGGAACATATCGAAAAAATCCGTTATCGGCTCACAGCAGTTCGCCATTCCCGCTCCGCCCAGTATAAATGGATGCTCCTGGTTTCTGTCTTTGCTTCGCAACGGAATACCTGCAAGGTCGAGAGTATTTAAGACATTCGTATAACACAGCTCATTTGTAAGGCTAAAGCCCAGAACGTCAAAGTCCGCGACTTTTGCCTTCGATTCGAGGGTATAAAGCGGTATGTTTTTTTGCTTCATTATCTCCTGCGCATCGAGCCAGGGCAAAAAAACCCGCTCAGCGGCGACGTTCGGCAATCGACTTAACACCTCATATACAATCGCCATTCCTGTATGGCTCATTCCGATTTCATAGACATCGGGAAAGCACAGGGCGACTTTCAAATCGCAGGTGTCGAGATTCTTTTTTATCTGGTTGACCTCGCCGCCGATATATCGCGAGGGCTTTCTGACAAACGGCAAAAACTGCTGTTCTACTGCATTCGTCAAAATTGTGGCTTTTTTATTTTTCATCGCGGCCATTATAACATTATAATGACCGAAATGAAGAACCAGAAAATTAAATTTGTATTGGCGGTATTGACGGCGATTTTGATTTTTTATCTGCTGCTCAAACAGCTTGAAAATAGAAGGTCTGCTCGCATAGAAAGTCCGAACAAGATTGTGATGAATACTATTGCGGAAATTATCGCAATTGGGCCTGATAAAAAAACCGCACAATTAAGCGTCGATGCCGCCTTTAAAAAGATATACAGCCTTGAAAAGCTGATGAACAGGTACGATGCGAATTCACAGCTTTGGCAGGTTAATAAACTGGCGGCCGAAGAACCTGTAAAAATCGACAAAGACCTTTTCGATATCCTGCAGCAATCGGTTTATTACAGTAAAATAACTAACGGAGCCTTTGATATTACAGTCGGGCCGCTGGTCGATTTGTGGAGAAAATGTGCAGAGGCAAATTCTGTACCGACAAACCAACAGTTCGGTCAGGTTAAAAAAATTATTGGTTATGACAAACTTATTCTCGATTCGAATAATTTTTCTGTTCGCTTCACAACCGCAGGCGTCAGCCTGGATTTGGGCGCTATCGCCAAGGGTTTTGCGGCAGATAAAGCCATAGAGGAAATGAAAAAATGCGGGGCAACTGGCGGATTGGTCGATATCGGCGGCCAGATAGGCTGCTTCGGACTTACAGAAAAAAGCGGTAAATGGCTCATCGGCATCCGCAATCCCGCAAAATCGGAAAGCAATCAGATTATCGTAAAATCCGCTTTGGGATGCCTTACGGCACTTGCCCTTTCGGATATGGCTGTCTCTACCAGCGGGAATTACGAAAGATTCTACAAAATCGGCGATCATCAATTCAGCCACATTTTCAATCCGGCAACAGAGAAAAACGCCGACCAGCTTGCAAGTGTTACAATTATCTCCTCCGACGGCAGTTGTGCGGACGCACTTTCAACCGCTGTAAGTGTACTTGGGGCGCAAAAAGGTCTTGAGCTTGTCGAGAAAATAGATGATACCGAGGCGATTCTAATCCCCGCCAATAATAAAAACGCACTTATAAAAAGCAACGGTGCGGAAAAGTTTGTCGCGAAATGAAAATACAGATGATTACTCGCCCTGCGGTTTTGAAATATTATATCTTTCGAGCAGCCGATTCAATTTCCGTCTCTCAAGCCCGAGAATTTTTGCCGCCGCCAGCTTCCTGCCGCTGGTAGAGTTAAGGGCCTGAACAATAACTTTTCGCTGTGCTTCATCAAGCGTAGGCAGACGGGCCTGGCCATTTTCCATAGGGGCCGCTACAAGAATTTCTGTCGGGAGCGATGCGGGAGTAATCCGTTCTGTGTCTGTCAGGACATAAGCCCTTTCCATCACATTCGCAAGTTCACGTATATTGCCCGGCCAGTGGTAATCGATAAGAAGTTTTTTAACCTCATCGCTTAAAACCCTATAAGGTTCATTATATAACTCGGCCTGACGGGCAAGAAAATACTCCGCAAGACAAAGAATATCCTCCGGTCTTTCCCTTAGCGGCGGGACATCAACTGTTACGACGTTGAGCCGGTAGAACAAATCCGCGCGGAATTTATTTTCATCAACCTGCTGTTTTAAGTTCCGGTTTGTCGCACAGAGCACCCGGACGTTTATCGGGTGTGATTTAACCGAGCCTACCGGCGTAACAGTCGATTCCTGCAGAACACGCAAGAGCTTTGCCTGTAAATCGAGCGGTATTTCGCTGATTTCGTCGAGGAATATTGTCCCTTTATCGGCGGCCCTGAAGAAACCGAGCGTATCGCTCACGGCGCCGGTAAACGCTCCCCTAACGTGGCCGAATAACTGGCTTTCAAATAACTGCCCGGTCAGCGTCGTACAGTCGACAGGGACAAATACCTCCTTTGCCCTATCGCTGCAAAAGTGTATTCGGCGGGCAACCATTTCCTTGCCCGCACCGGTTTCGCCGCTGATTATCATAGAACACTGCCTTGAGGCGACAGTATTGATGGTTTCAAGAATGGATTCAAAGGCGGGCGATGTGCCGATGACGAACTCGTCGCGCATAACCTGACTGCCAGACGCAGCCGAAGCATCACCCTTTACGGGGCCAAGCCCCAGCGTAATTTTCCCTTTTACCATTTCCACTATACGCGCAGAAAAAACTCTCAACTTTTCATAGCGTACTCGGAATTATCACTGTTCGGTACGCCATGCACACTTTGCGGGGGAGTTTGAGCGAACGTCTTCTCGGTCCTCCAAACTCCTGCCTGTACTATCTTGCGTATTTTATCTCGTCCCATAATGTGAATCAAGGCAAAAGTGGTATTTGGGGGGGAATTTTGTACGCCTATTTTTTTGCTATCCAGTTATGGTTTTATAGGACCTTAAAATATATTTATCATAACCCATTGTCTATAAAGGTGTTATATTACAAAAATTTTTAGGATATAAGTTCACAACGCCGCAATTTATCGGACCTTATTTTTGGTTCTATACAGGTGCACTTTTAACGGCACGGTGTTTTTTATATCGCCCCTGCCAGCGAAGTATTCCACAGATACAGTAAAATTGGCTTGAAAACTGTACCAATCTGGTTTATAAGGTTTCTTTTCCCTTTTAGGCACAGATTTATGACAGACCAACAGCAGTGTCAAAACTGCGGTCAGAGACACAATTGCCAGGAAATTTACCGGCAGATGTCTAATTCGAAGGCTCCGAAAATCCTGTCAAAAGTTATACAGGCTTTTGTTGTGCCGCTGGTTATATTTATTCTTGTTCTTGCTGTGTCTGAAAAGCTTTTGGCCGAAAAACTGCAAAGTGAGGCTGGCAAAACCTTTACCGCCCTTGCGGTGTCGGTTTCGGCCGTTTTGCTGTATCTTGTAATTTTGAAACTCTGGAGACGAAAAAATTAATACGCCGGGCAAACTTACCTTTAACGGCGGCGTTCATCCGCCGGATTATAAAAAGCTCAGTTCGCAATGCGCCATAACATCAATCCCTGTACCCAAACAGCTTGCCATAATGCTCAGTCAGCACATCGGCGCTATATGCAAACCTGTCGTTAATAAAAGAGACCATATAACCACAGGCCAGCTTATCGGCAACGCCGAGGCATTTGTATCAGCCCCGATTTATTCGCCTGTGAACGGAACGGTTAAGGACATCGCCCTTCAGTCCCATCCCGTACTCGGAAGAGCTGAGGCGATTATTATAGAATCCGATGAGGACAATTCGCCCAAACAGCCCTGTCCGGACAAGTTCAGTGCCGATTTCGACCCCCGCCGATTTCTGCCCGAACAGATTTTCGATGCCGTCAGAAAAGCCGGCATAGTCGGAATGGGCGGAGCAGGCTTTCCGACAAGCGTAAAAATAAAGGCAAATCCGAACTCGCCGATAAACACGATTATTATCAACGGCTGCGAGTGCGAACCTTTTATCACCTGTGATTATCGCATAATGCTCGAATGGACGGTTCAGATTCTGACCGGCGTTTCTCTTATCGGCCGGGTGCTGAACTGCGACAACATTTATATCGCCATTGAGGACAACAAGCCTGACGCTGTCGCGGCCTTTAAGCAGGCTATACAAAAAATGCCGAGCATATCAGGCATAAAAGTTGTCGCGGTAAAAACAAAATATCCGCAGGGCGACGAAAGACAGCTTATAAAATCGATTATCAACAAAAATGTCCCCACCGGCGGAATACCGCCGATGATTAATGTTCTCGTGGCAAATGTCGCTACCGCAGCGGCAATAGCTGAAGCGGTCGTATTAGACAATCCGCTCACGCACAGGGTAGTTACCATATCCGGCGGCGGAATTAAAAATCCCGGCAACTTTTACGCCCCTGTCGGCACAAGTGTATCTTATCTGATAGAGCTTGCCGGCGGCCTTAACAACGATGCCGTTAAAATCATCCTCGGCGGACCGATGATGGGCTTTGCCATCGCGGATTTGTCAACGCCAATAACTAAAACCGGCGGCGCTATTACAATCCTGACAGAAAAAGAAATTGGCCCGGCCAAACGAGGCCAGACCCCGTGTATCCGCTGCGGCAGATGTATTGAAGTTTGTCCGATGAACCTTAATCCCACAAAAATAGCACACGCGGCCAAACACAATCTGCTCGAAACAGCTGAAGAATATTATATGTCCGCCTGTATCGACTGCGGCTGCTGCACTTATACCTGCCCGGCAAATATAGAACTTTCAGGATTTATAAAAACAGGAAAAATTCTCGTCGCAAGGCAAAAAAAGCTTATGCCGAAATAATGGTTCAGGAAAAATAAATGGCACAAAATATAATAGTTTCGCCTTCGCCCCATATATACAAGCGGCACTCGACACAGTCGGTTATGCTCGATGTGATAATCGGCCTCGTTCCAGCTATGATAGCCGCTGTGATATTTTTCCGCACCAAGGCCGTGGTACTTACGCTCGTTTGCGTCGCATCCTGCTGCCTGACGGAATGGCTCTGCAATCTGCTTAGAAAAAAACCCAATTCACTGGGCGATTTAAGCGCTGTTATAACAGGCATGATTCTTGCTTTCTCAGTTCCACCCACTTTGCCATATTGGGCCATGATAATCGGAAGCGTCTTTGCGATAGCAATCGGCAAAATGGTTTTCGGCGGACTGGGCGCAAACATCTTCAATCCGGCGATGGCAGGGAGATGTTTCCTGACTGCCTGTTTCGGAACAATGATGACAACATGGACGGTTCCGGCTACAATAGACCCTAATATGCCGCAGGTTGGCACAGTTTCACAGGTGCCCACCGTCATAACACAAGCAACGCCGCTTGCGTTAATCAAAGAAGTAATTAAAAATAAATCTGCTGAGCAGGACGAAAAAATCGCCGCTATTAAAGGCATCTTCAAAAATATGTTCATAGGTTCCACCGGCGGTTGTCTGGGCGAGACAAGCTCTCTTGCCCTGCTGATTGGCGGGGTGTATTTACTGATAAGAAAGACCATAAGCTGGATTATCCCGACGGCTGTGCTTGGCTCGGCGTTCATCTGCGCTTTTATCGCCTGCGAGCTCGACCCTCAGCATTCTGTTGCGCCCTGGATACATCTGGCCAGCGGCGGACTTTTAATCTGTGCTTTCTTTATCGCGACCGACCCAGTAACGGCACCACTTACGAAAAAAGGTATGTGGATTTTCGGCGCAGGTGTAGGGGCTTTGACAATGCTTATAAGGCTGGTGGGCGAATATCCGGAAGGTGTAATGTTTGCCATACTGCTTATGAATTCCGTAACGCCGCTGATTGACCGCTTCACAAAGCTTACGCCGGCAGGAGGAAAACCCAATGCTTAAAATGATAGGGCATTATATTAAAGAAAGCTGGCTGCTGGTTGTCTCTGCCTTCGTATTCGGCCTTCTAATTGCCGTTACAAACGCTGCGTGGCAGCCGAAAATAATACAAAATAAGATAACCAAGCTCGACAGCCTGATGAACGTCCTGATAGCAGATGCAAAATTTGAACTTATTCTTTCCGATGTCCCGGTCGAGACGGGCAGGGGTAAAATCGCAAAAAGCAATATTTACAAGGCAACTGCTTCTGACGGCAATTGTGTCGGTTTCTGCTTCGGAGCCGAGGGCTCGGGCTTTGCCGACAAGATTGAGCTTGTCGTAGCCGTCGATGCGGAATTTAAAACGATCATGGGCTACAGCGTTCTGTCAAGCAACGAAACGCCGGGGTTTGGAGACAGGATTACACAAGACTATTTCCGCAATCAGTTTATCGGCGCCCCCGCGGCAATTTTGAACCTTACAAAAAAGGGCGATGATAAAAAAATAGACGATGAAATTGTGGCCATAAGCGGAGCAACGGTAAGCAGTACCGCGGTCGTTGATATCTTTAATAACTATCTCAAACAAATAAGAGAAAAGCTGGCAGGCGAAGGAAAACTCGCAGATGGAAAATAAAGCGCCTACCGTGTCGAACGTTTTCACAGCGGGTCTGTGGCGGGAAAACCCTATCCTAAGGCTTCTGCTCGGTATGTGTCCGACACTTGCGGTTACAACCGCGGTAAAGCCGGCGCTTACGATGGGATTGAGCGTAATTTTCGTTCTGCTCTGCAGTAATATCGTCGTCAGCCTGATGAGAAAACTGCTCAAGCCACACCTGCGAATTTTAATGTTCACTCTCGCAATCGCGACATTTGTAACTATAGCGGATTTGTTCCTCAAGGCCTTTCAGCCTGAAATGAGCGCGGTGCTCGGGCCTTATGTTCCGCTTATTATCGTTAATTGCATAATTATCTGCAGGGCCGAGGCTTGCGCAAGCAAGAACGGTTTGTTCGTAAGTGTAATCGACGCTATTGGAATGGGTATCGGGTTTACGGTTGTGCTGTGCATTCTCGGCGGAATAAGAGAGTTGCTGGCAACCGGTATGATTTTCGATATTCCAGTTATGTGGAAAGGTTTTATGCCTTTGTCGGCGATGAGAATGCCGGTCGGTGCGTTTATTACGCTCGGGCTTATACTTGGACTTGTTAATATGCTAACAGCCAAAAAATCCTGAAAGGTTCGGGAATGGATAAAATTTATGTATTATTAATGGCGTTTATTTCGATAGTTATCGTAAATAACCTCGTCTTTACAAAATTCCTCGGTATCTGTCCGTATTTGGGCGTATCGGGCAGAATCGATATGGCCTTCGGAATGGGAATGGCGGTAACATTTGTTGTTACGCTTGCCGGCACACTCACCTGGCTTATCGACCATTTTGTTTTAATGCCGTACGGCCTGGAGGTAACACGGTATATATGCTACATTCTCGTTATTGCCGGCGCTGTGCAGCTCGTCGAGATGTATCTTAGAAAATTTTTCCCGCCTCTGTACGAAAGTTTCGGAATCTTTCTGCCGCTGATTACTACTAATTGCGCGATTCTCGGGTTGTGCCTCTTCATCAATCTCTGGGGCATCGATAACTTTATCGAAACGGTTGTTCTGAGTTTCGGAGCGGGTATCGGCTTTACACTGGCGATATGCATAATGGCGGGAATTCGCGAAAATCTAAAAACCGCAGATGTACCGGACAGCCTTAAAGGCGCGCCGATTACGCTGATTACCGCAGGATTGCTGACGCTTGCGTTTATGGGCTTTGCCGGAATGATTAAATAGGAAAATTGCAAATGATTTTGGCTGATATAATAACATTGTGGAACAGTTCCTGGCCGGCCGGCGTAACTATGCTCGCTTTGGGAGTGGGCTTTTCCATTGTCCTCCTCATCGCCGACAAAAAACTCAAGGTCAAGATGGACCCAAAAATCGAGCAGGTATCAAAAGCTCTGCCGGGAATAGATTGCGGAGCTTGCGGATTTGCCGGCTGTTCCTCCTACGCCAAGGCTGTTGTGCAAAATCCGGAAATTATCGGTAAATGCGCGCCCGGCGGAGGCAAAGTATCAGAAAAAATAGCGGAAATTCTCAGCCTTTCTGTAAGTGGTTCCGATATACCTGTAAGACCGATAGTTCACTGCAGAGCTCACAAAGACGACAAAACCTTTTTCGGCCAATACGACGGCATACCGACCTGTACCAGCGCCAATGCTCTTGCGAACGTGCAGGGATGCAAATTCGGCTGCCTCGGTTTCGGCGACTGCAAGGCGTCCTGTAAATTCGGGGCGATTAAAATCATCAACGGTCTTGCAACTATCGACTATGAAAAATGTACCGGCTGTACGGCCTGTTCAAAGGCCTGCCCGCAGCAGGGACTTATCGAAATGGTCCCGTTCAGCCATTCTGCTATGATGACTGTCGCCTGCAGAAGCCAGGAAAACGGGAAAGACACAAAGGCTTTCTGCAAAGTCGGCTGTATAGGATGCAAACTGTGTACAAAACAAAACGAAGCGTTTGTAATGGCAACAAACTTTGCGAAGCTCGATTACAAAAAATACCAGCCCGGCGAAACTTGCGAGACGGCTAAAAAGAAATGCCCTACCGGAGTAATCATCTATCGCGGCAAGGATGCACCTGCTTAATAATCCCCTATAAAGCACAAGAACAAGACTTTTTACTTTAAGCCTTCCTGCCCTTTTGGTTCTTTCATCTTGTCAATATTTTTGGCCTCTTTGGGCATTTTTCTCGGCATTTGCACCTGCACGCCGAGTCTGCCTAATTGACCGGCAACTTCAGGCTGATACGGGTCAAGCTCGAACGCTCTCCGCAGATACATCTCGGCATTGGGCCTGTCGCCTTTCATCAGGTAAAAATTGCCCAGTTGTTTATTTATAACAACCGAATTCGGCGCCAGACGGTGCGCCTGCAGATAGCACGAAAGAGCATATTCCTCAAGGCCTCTTGCCTGGAATGCTCGGCCGAGAAGCAGCGAGTGTTTTGCGCTTACGCTGGCCTGGCTCATATACATATCCGCAATTACTTCGCCTCTTTGCGTATCGCCCTTGTCAACAAGCAGTTTTGCGATAGAGGCCTGGGCATCGTGATGTATCGGCTCAAACGCAAGGGTCTTGTTATATTCCCATTCAGCCTTGTCCCACTGACCTTCGCTGTGATAAAGCCTGCCCAACTCGTAATGCGTCTTGGCGTCGGCGTACTTTTTGTCGAGCTGCTTGAGCAGCTCCGTCTTTTGACGGTCGCTCTGGCTGGTAAGTTCCTTATCGCTGATTTTTTCCCCGGTTATGGTTTTCTGCCCTCCGCCGCAGCCGCTGAGAATCGCACAAACCAATACTATAATCAGGACTTTGAAAATCATTTTCATCTCTCAATCCTTTCATTCTATTTCCATAAGTACGGCATTAGTATGAATACTGTAATAGATAATTTCAAGCATTAAATTTATATATCGAGATTTTGGACTTCAAGAGCATGTTCCTGTATATAGGCTCGGCGTTTTTCGACGTCGTCTCCCATCAGGATACTGAAAAGCCTGTCGGCCTCGCCGGCATCTTCGAGGGTAACCTTCAGCAGGGTCCTCTTTTCCGGGTTCATCGTTGTGTCCCATAACTGATCTGCGTTCATTTCGCCCAAGCCCTTGAAACGCTTGATTTCTACGCCCTTGCCGCCGATGTGCCTTACGCCGGAGTATATCTGGTCCAGCGAAGCTACTTCATACTCTTCCGGGGCGTTTATCAGTTTAAACTTTGTCGGAATCGCCTCGCCAGATACCTTGCGCTCGGCCTTGAGCAGATAATCCTTGAAGTCGAGCCCGAATTTTTTCTTCAGTTTAGCGTTAATTTCATTTGCCCGCGTTACTTCGTGCAGTTCTTCGGCAAGCAGCCTCTCGGTGGCTTCTGTCTCCTCGGGACCGATTAAAGCTTCAATTCCCGAGCGTCTTTTTTCATATTCGTCTTTGTTGTGGTAAAATTCCGATTGTCCTTCGAAGCGGATATGATATTCCGGCAGCTTGCTGCCGTTATAATGCGTCTGGATAAACTGTTTGAATACAACGCCTCTTTTTTCAAGCACGGCTACATTGCGTTCAAGGTCGCCCAGCAGCTTGATAAGGTCTTTTAATTCCGCCACGCCTATCTTTTTCGTCCCGGCCGCCTCATTTATGATTAATTCCGTCCCGTCAACGCCGCGGGATATCATACGTTTCCGCATTTCCTGCTCGGTTAAAACGTATTCAGAATTTTTTTTGCCTTTTATGGAAAGTTCGTAAAGCGGCGGCTGGGCGATATAAACAGCGTCTTTCTCGAAAAGTTCCGGCATTTGCCTGAAAAGAAACGTCAGCAGAAGCGTTCTTATATGAGCGCCGTCAACATCGGCATCAGTCATCAGTACAATTTTCCCATACCGACATTTGCTGAAGTTGAAATCATCGGAGCCGATACCCGTGCCGAGCGCGCTTATTATCGTTCGTATCTCTTCGTGAGCAAGCATCTTATCAAGCCTTGCTTTTTCAACATTAAGAATCTTACCCCGCAAAGGCAGGATTGCCTGGATATTTCTGTCCCTTCCGCCTTTTGCACTTCCGCCGGCAGAATCACCCTCAACAAGGAAAAGTTCCGTAGAGGTTACTTCCCTGCTGGAGCAGTCCCAAAGTTTGCCCGGCAGGCCTCCGCTGCCCAACGCGCCTTTCCTTCGTGTAAGTTCGCGGGCTTTTCTCGCGGCCTCTCTGGCAGAAGCAGCCTGAATTGCCTTTGTAAGCACCCTCTTGGCCTGTGCAGGATTTTCTTCGAGATAATTACCGAGCTGCTCGTTAACAGTCGTCTCGACAAAACTGCCTGCCTCAGGATTGCTTAGCCTCACCTTTGTCTGGGCCTCAAAATGCGGGTCGGCCAGCTTGATGGATATAACAGCGGTAAGACCTTCACGGATATCTTCGCCACCTGGGGCTTGGCCGCTCTTAAGCAGATTCGTCTTCCTGGCGTAAGCATTCATTGTGCGGGTAAGAGCTGTCTTAAAGCCGCTCATATGCGTTCCGCCGTCTATGTTCCTGATGTTATTCGCAAAAGCCAAGATGTTTTCCATATAGCTGGTGTTATATTGCATTGCAATTTCGCAAACCATCTTGCTTTGTGGATCTTCTTTTGAGAAATAGATAACATCTGAATGCAGTGATTCTTTGCCTTCATTGAGATGCTTGACAAATTCTTTCAGCCCGTCCACAAAATGAAATAGTTCTTTTTTGTCGTTTCTGTCGTCCTGAAAAGTGATCTTGACTCCGGCGTTGAGATAAGCGACTTCGCGAATCCTTTTTTGGAGAGTTTCATAATCGAATGTTATATCGCCGAATATCTGCTCGTCCGGAAGAAATCTGATTAGTGTTCCCTGCTTGGCTGTTGGCCCGACCTCCTTGACCGCCCCTTTGGCATTTCCCCTTTCACACTCGAAATGGTAATGCTTGCCGTCGCGATAAACATCCGCTTCAAGCCATTCACTTAATGCATTAACAACACTAACGCCGACACCGTGCAGGCCGCCTGAGACCTTATATGCCTCATGGTCAAATTTTCCACCAGCATGAAGAGTTGTAAGCACCACTTCCAAAGCGCTCTTGCCGGCATCCTTGTGCATATCAACCGGAATGCCGTCTCCGTTATCTTCAACTGAACAGCTCCCATCGACGTGGACGTGAACGATTATAGAATCGCATCGCCCGGCCATTGCTTCATCGATGGAATTATCCACAACTTCATAAACCAAATGGTGAAGTCCGCCCTGTTGGCGATTGCCGATATACATCTCCGGCCGCTTTCTCACCGCCTCAAGACCGGCGAGAATTTTTATACTGCTGGCATCGTAACTATGATCTTTCATATCTTTGTTTGATTTCCCTTGCTAAAAAAGGCCTTACGGGTCATTATTTCGAGCACGAAAGCCTGATTTCCCTTATATTCGCCGATGGACATGCTGTTTGTAAGTGCTTCAATATCTCGTCGGTCTTGTTTCGCAGATGAAACATATACGGCCCCGGTCTGACTTTTACTTTCAGCACTCCGGAATTAATGGAATCCGGTCTGCAATGCGCCGCTATTTCGCTGCCTACGGCCTGTTCGAAAAAGTCCAATACCTGCGAGTTTCTTTTTGTGTTTTTTACGAATCTGTCCAGGCAGTTATATATGTTCTGTCCGAACGGCGCCTCTGTCGGCGATCTGTTCGCGACTATTTTCCTGTTCGCCTGTTCGAGTATAAATTCGCCGTCCATGGAACAACCTTTTTCAGGAAAGACTTACCGGCATAACAATATACACAAAGTTTGCGCCGCTCTTTATCAGGCCCGGCCTGTCCGGCTGGCCAAGTTGAAGCTCAAAAGAGTCTTCCCGAATCACTCTCAAAACATCCACAAGAAACTGCGGATTAAATCCTATTTCCATCGGCTCACCTTTATAGTCCACTTCCATCGCGATTTCTGCGTCGCCCATTTCCGGCGCCCTACTGGTGAAGACGAGCGACTTCTTGCCGAGGGCAAGTTTGACGCCTTTCGAGTCTTCGTTTGTGATAAGCGCCGCTCTTTTTACTGCACTTAGTGTCGCGGCGGTATTAAGCTGCACTTTGTTTTTGTAATCGGCCGGGATAATATCTTCGTATTTCGGGAAAGTTCCTTCGACAAGATTGGAGCTGATGACAACTTTGCCGCAGGCAAGAATTATTTTGCCGTCAACAAATCTGATTAACACCTTGTCTTTTTCGCCCGCCCCGACTTTATCGAGAAGGGCCATTGCCTTGGCGGGCACAATAAACTTTTCAGCTTCCATTTTCTTGTCCACTTCGGCATTCAGGTTTAGTTTATATTTTGCCAGCCGCCGGCCATCGGTTCCGACAAGAGTAAGCTTTTTGCCGACCGGTTCCCAGAGAATACCACTGAGGGCATAACGTGTGTTTTCTTTCGCCGTGGCGAAAAGGCAATGTTCAACGGCCTCCTGCAGCTTGATAAGGTCCGCTTCGATTTGTGCGCCGCCGTCAAAGCCGGGGACTTCAGGATACTGCTCCGGCTGATATCCGTAAATCGTAAAGTTGCTGTCATTCCCCTTTATCCGACAGGTCGCCTCAGCCACTTCCATCGCCAGAATCTCATCTACGCTCTCGCGCACAATAGCTGCCAACCTCTCGGCAGGAACGACCGCCAGTCCTTTTTCTTCCACCTGCGCCTGCGGAATAAGACAGGTTATTCCAATCTCAAAGTCTGTTGCGCTAATATAAACCTGGTCTTTTTGGGCCTGAATCTTAAGCCCCTGCAAAATTGGTTTAGTCGTTCGCGAAAGGACCACGGTTGTAACAAGCCCCAGTGCCTCGGCAAGTGCCGCCCGGTTAAATTTAACTTTCATTTTTCTTCCCTCTGTTTATATCCTTAATATTTTCCATCATTTCCAGGGTGTTATTTTACACTAAAAATTCTCCTTTAGCA
>JAHJUV010000051.1 GCA_018828825.1 Planctomycetota bacterium
CCTGCAAATGTTCCTACAAGGGCGAGGAGGGTCGATTTAGGCAAATGGAAATTGGTAATCAGCGCATCGGTAACTTTGAAGTCGAAGCCGGGGGTGATGAACAGAGCAGTTTGACCTTGTGCGGGGGTTATTTTTCCGTGTTTTTGGGCGACGGTTTCGAGAGTTCTGACGGTAGTGGTTCCGACGGCGAAGATTTTTCTGCCTCGGCTGATTGTTTCATTTATGATGCCGGCGTTTTGTGCGTCGATGGAATATTGTTCGCTGTGGATTTGATGCTCCTGGAGCGTTTGGGTTTTGACTGGCAGGAAAGTACCCTGGCCTACGTGCAGAGTGATTTGAGCGATTGATACTCCTTTTGCTTTTATTTGTTCGAGAATTTCAGGGGTGAAATGTAGTCCCGCGGTAGGTGCGGCGATGGCGCCGTTTTGCTTCGCGTAAACAGTTTGATAACGGTTTGTGTCGAGCTGATGCTCGGAGACGGGGTCGGGTCTTTTGATGTACGGCGGCAGGGGAGCAAAACCGATGGTTTCAAGGATTTGCTGCGAGGGGAGGTCTGAGGCCGGTTTTATGAGCCATTGGCCTGCGGAAAGTTTAGTATCAATAACAGCGGTACAAAACTGGTTTTTGCTCCTGTCGAGCAGGTTTAGAGTTTGGCCTTGTTTTAAACGGGAGGAGTTTTTGAGCATAACCTTCCAATTATCGTTTTCATCGGCGATGAAGAGGCCTTCGATTTTTGCGCCGGTTTTCTTTTGGGCGAAGAACCTTGCGGGCAGGACCTTTGTGTTGTTTATGACGAGGCAGTCGCCTTTATTAATGAAGCGGGCGATTTGCGAAAAACGGCTATCGAGCAGAGAATCGGCGGAGCGGTCGAGGACGAGCATTCGGCTGTCGGAGCGGCTCGGTGCGGGCTTTTGTGCGATAAGCTCGGGCGGTAAATGGTAATTGAGTTTTTCGATTTCCATAAATTTAGACAAGCTTACTATAAATGAATTCAGCGCAATAAAAAAGGCTCAGGTTTGAACCTGAGCCTGCTGAAGCAAAACCCGTGTTTAATTAATATAGAACTATTGGGTTATAAAATAAATAGTTCACTTCAGCGAAACCAAAACCATATATAAGAAAAAAAGAGCATTAATCTATAAGTTATTATAGTAGAAATGCGTGGTTTTGACAAGGATTTTTTGGTATTTTTTAATAATTTTTTAACTCCTTATCTATAAGGCTGTTACGAATTATTTTTTTGTCAGGGCGGCAGGCGAAAAAGGGGTATTTGGGGCGGGAAATAAAGGTTGTGGTATCGAACAAAGAGGGGTATTATCCCGTAAATATAAACTTAGGAGTATGACTAATGGCGAGAAGTTTTGTTAGAAAACAGCGAATACTTATGAGCCGACTTTTTATCGTTGGGATTATAGCATTAATATTGATATCCAAGAGTCGATGGGAAGATAGTTTATGGGGGCCGGTGTTCTTTCTGGCAGGGGCGATTTTGATAGGTATCGCGGTAACAGGCCGATTGTGGTGCTCGCTGTATATATCAGGTTATAAAAGCAATACACTTATAACGACAGGGCCTTATTCTGTGAGCAGAAACCCGCTGTATTTTTTCTCATTTTTGGGTGCGATAGGAATCGGGCTGGCTACAGAGACGCTGACAGTACCGGTATGTATTGCGGTGGTTTTCGCGATGTATTATCCGCTGGTGATAACGTCGGAGCAGAAGAAGCTGGCCGGGATTCATGGAAAGGCGTTCAGCGACTATTGCAAAAAGGTGCCTGCGTTTTTTCCATCTTTTAAACTGCTGACCGAGCCGGACGAATACGTAGTAAAGCCGAAGATTTTCAGAAAGACTTTGTTCGAGGTGATGTGGTTCGTGCTGCTGATTGGTGTTATAGAACTTAAAGAGGGACTTGAGCAGGCGAATTTACTTCCGACTATGCTGAATTTGTATTAATGAAGAGTCGATAGTCAATAGTCGGAGGAACCGCCGAAGGCGGGGGACTTTGAATTTTTAATTATGAATTGCGGTGTCTGACACCTTTAATTTTCCCCGAATAATGCTTTTATTTATCAAATAATGTGCTTAACTTTTGCAATCCTTTACTTGCATCTTCTTCGATTATTTCTACTCTATCCTTACTAACTCCTTTGAGATGTATCGTAAAATCATTTGGGATATTTTGAAATTTTGGATTAATAATTTTTAATTTATGGTCTTTATCTTGGTTAATCCAGTTTGATAGATAAACATTGATATGTTCATCTCCGAATGAATATCCTATTACCGTTAATTTATTTGCTATATTAAGTTCATGTTGGAATACTCGTAACAGGTCTAAAAAGGGTCCTTCGGCCGTTAATTTATTTCTGTGTCCAAAAATTACAGCGGGTCGAAAGCCCGTTTTTTTTATCTGCTCGGCAGGAACACGTTCTATTACATTGTAAGGTAGAGGTCGACTTTCATCGCATTTGCCTGATTTTAATGCCCAGTCAATAGAACCGTGGAGTTTTAATAATAAAATACCATCATTTATTTCTTCGAATTTTCCAGAACTAGACCACCTTTCAATACCAGTGCTGCAATGTACATGGTTTTCTTCTGCCAATAATTCTAGGGAATTGTCATAATTCAAAGTGGCTATAGTTAGTTTATTTTGATTTTTTAACGAATTAAGCAAAGGCTGCAAGTATGATACTTTGGAAGGATTATCAATCCAGACAATATTTGCCAGTGAACGAATCATATGTTCAGCTAGTGCATTAAAAATCTTACCTTCACCCGGTTTTGAGATGCGATTTGTTGCGTTTTCAAATTCACGTTCAAAAGCCATACTGGAAGTTGGAAACCTATCGAGGTTTCGTAACCATTCATTAGTAATCTCAATCACATATTTACCTATCGCTCTAGATACCTCACTAAACATTGAAGACGAAATATAATTGGGAGAATTTTTGGCTTGACTAATCGCATGCACTAAAGCGTTATCTATATCGTGCCCTCCAAAATGAGGGGCGTGGTTAGGTAAAGCGTGAAGAATTTCTTTTGTTACACTTTGATAAATTGCACGGTAAACTCCTTGGATATCTGATCTTGGAGGATCAATTTTATCTATTTTATCAATCATTAAATGCCATGAACCTACAAAGGGAGCCGCTTCAAGTGTATGTCTATTTGCCAGAAGATCTATAGCATTAAATAGTTCTTCGACATTAACACCTATTTCAAGCGGATTTGAACCTCGAATACCATTTTGAAATAAAAGACCACCGACTACAAACGAAATAATTTTAGCATGACGTTTAGAACGTGTCTCAAATTCCTTAAGAATACGTTTAGTCATATCGTATGAATCAGGAATACCCGCTTCAACCGAAGCACCTGCACCAAGTAAAAACATTTCTTTCATAAAATATATTAGTTATCTTAATAATTAAAAGAAATTTTTAAATAAACAAAGTCCATATATTCTCTATGCTAATTTGTAGGCGATTTGTTCGTCTAAAATGTCTTTCACCGTCAAAGCAATTATACTCTTGCCGGTTTTTTTGAAAAAGGCCTGTATTTCGTGAATCGCATCAGATGAAAAATCGAAACTTACGAAAAAGCCTTTTGTGCGGTCTTCGCGCATCATAACGGCCTCGAAAGAATCTATATCAGGCCTGCCAACCTTGTCCTTTTGCTTGACCTGGATTGGATACCATACATCCATAAAATCGAGTTCGCCTTTTTCTTTCTTCGGCACGGCAGAGACAGGGTAAATCCGGCCGTCAATTCCCATATCGCCGACCTGCGCTTTATTTGGAATACCGCCAAGTGCGATAACAGCCCAGTTCTCAAATTCAAATGGCGGTAGTTCCCTTAATTTCTTTTCAGACCAAGGCAAATCGCGAACAACAAAGCCCCGACCAATACGCCAGAGTTTATCATCTTCTTTCATTCCGCAGACATCGCGCAAATGCTTTGATACTAATTCTTTGTGCGTGGCCAAAATTAGATTAACAGTTCGCTTCGTACTACTGGCGATGATTGGCCCGCAATTGCTCTAAAAATAGCCCTTCCCCAATACATCGTCTTCAATGGGATCTTGGTGATCCAACAATCTTTGAATATGATTCACAAATCTCTTGAATACATCTGTACGGAAAGGAGAGCGCTGTAAGTAGTCAGCATAAAAATCCCTTTGCCGTTGTCTTCCAGCAAAAGTAGCAAAATGTTTTCTTTCATTTGACCCCAGACGTTTTGATCCCCTTAATAGCAGAATTTCCTCAATATCCGTTGCAGCAGTACTTAGTGGAGTCATGTCAAGCCATTCACAGAGCAAAAAATATTTAGCACTTGGAACACCAATTTTTACATCATGTGCAGTCGCGCAAGCTTCTTGAAACATCGTTTTATCAAGATTCGTTTTTATTTCGCAGGCTACATATGCCAAGTAAGTTTCGCCACTGGCCGAAGAGGAGAGGTCTTGGTTATGCGAACACTGAATATAAATTTTTCTACTTATTCCAAAATCCTGATCTTTAGTGCGAATACCCATTCCTCCACCAGCCAACTGAATAGCGAGGCTTGAAGAAAAATATAATGAGGAAAAACAATTCACTGGACCACAATGTATGCTGTCAGAAAGATTGGGCAGAATACAAGGTTTGGTCAACCAAGGCAAAAATTCTTCTATTATAGAGTTGTCTAACTTTAGCTGCCCTTTCTGGCGATAAAGAAAATCTTCTGAGCTATCAAATATCAGCTCAAGATCAATATAAAACTTGTAGTTATTTAGGGATAAAACCATCTTTTCAAGACTTTCGTCTGTACCTCTTGAAATAGAATCAAGTTCGGAAATCCACTCTCTGTAACGATTAATCGCTTGTTCAATCCGAGGCCGATCGCTTGCGGGTAGTTTATCATTCGCAAGCGTTGCAACCAATTTTTCAAAATGTGGAGTTGGCAAAGACATTACATGTACCTCTATAAATATAAGGGAGACGGCTTTACATTTTCAATTTCCGAAAAAGCCACTTCAAGATCACATCTGGACTCGTCCGGACATCTTACTTTAGCTTCATCAAGAACTCTTTTGGCGATACACTTAGGAGTATCTGTTGGCGATTGATTGGCGACAGCAAAGTGTAAAATATCTTCATATATAAGTATCCCAAATTTATTCTTGAAAACACGTGATTGTTTCATCATCAATTTAAAACCTGCACACCTATTGCCAATGTGTTCGACTATTTCACTATTGAAAAATGGCGTTTTTTTGACGTTGGATTCTCTCCCTACGACAAAAATAATGTGAGCAGCTTTGTTGCATACTCGGCTAAGTTCAAGAAAAACTTGATGCACATCAAGGCAATACTGAATTACCGTTAGAAAACGGTTCCCCCGATGTTTTCTGTTAGATCCGATTTCAGATCTTGCAACGTGTAACAAATTGTAGCCAAGTGCCTGTGCAGATGAGCGATATTGCTGGTGATAATTAAATACATTGATATATGGCGGAGAAGTAATCACTAAATCAACACTTTCATTTTGTAAAGGTAAATTACGAGCATCGCATAATTCAATATTGATTTTCTTTTCCGAAAATGGAAATTCCAATATAAGTCGCCTTAACTCTTGCCATTTCCGAAAAATGAAGTCAGGATGCAATATTTCGGAATAAAAATCAAGTAGTACGACCAAAGTCTCCAAGAGACTTCGCACATATCCTTCGGCATCTTTTGTTGCCGTAACTAATTGTCTTTTAACAATTTCCGAAAATACTTCTTTGGTTGGCATATTCCACAACGGAAGAGGAATGGCTTGGTTTAATAACTCCGTTGCATTTTCCAAAATTTGCAGTCGTTCCTGCTGTGTTTTATTAATGAGTTTATAAGTCTGTGCCAATTTAACAGCAGCAGGATTGACTTCTGATCCGAACACCTCTAGCCCATGCCGTCCAGCTTCATAAAGTACCGTACCACTGCCAGCAAAAGGGTCCAAAAGAAAATACCCATCGCTCGCATATTCAGAAATCATGGCATCAATTAGCTGGGGAGAAAATTGACCTCTCCAAGGAAAAGGATTTGACCTTGTTTTATTCTCTATATTGAGAACTGAAACCGGAAGCGGTCTCGTTGTTGGTTCAAGGACAGCACCTTCGATATCGTCAAAAATATGTGTAGTTGTTGTATTTGGGAATATCATAGCTACCTATTATACTAAGAATATTTTTATAAACAATAAACAAATGAACATGCTGTTTTTTAAACAGGGGGAAGAATTAAATGGTGCAGTTCTACGCAGCGAGGGCGCATAAATTCTATATAGGCCTGAGTCGAGGCGTGGCGGTCATCGAATGAGCGTTTTTCCTTTGTTTCGCCCCAGAAGACCTCATAGTTTCGGTTGGAGTTAAAGGGTGGGTCGATATAAATAAGGTCAACGCAGTTTTCGGGCAGTTTCTTTAATTGTTCGAGGTTGTCGCCGCAGTAGATTACCCGCGTATCGACGAGGGATGACGGTTTTGCAACCGTCTTTGATTTTGTCTCCTTTTTTGAGTTAGCCGTCTTTTTTGCCATAATTTTCCTTCCTTGATGAATCAAATTATACCCCTGTTTTTTGTGGAAACAAACGATTTTTCAGCGGTTTTTTACCCTAAATTTTCCGTCGCAGCGGTTTCAATAACTAACAATTCATTGCTTTAAGGCCTGCCCTCGACCGCGATCGGGGGGCGTAGCCGCATAGCGGCGGAAAAAGTCAAACACTAAACCCGGTTGAAGCTCGCTTCAGAGAGGGTTTTGTTTGAATTTTTAAAGTCCCGATATATCGGAACCGCCTTAAAGCAATTCTGCCGTGTCAATCCGTGTCTGAATGATTCGTGCGTATTCGTGTTAATTCGTGGTTAATTCCTTCGTGGTGAGCCGTTTTTCGGCAGAAAGCGCAAGTAAAAACTTGCGCGCTTTAAAAAAATAAAAAAATTTTTCTCCATATCTGACAAGCACTTACGAATACCGGACATTTTTTTCTTGATCAAAAACTGAGCAAAACGCGCAAGTTTTCAGTAATTATGGAGGGGCATCGGCCTCTCTGGGCCGATAGAGCAATTGAAAATTGCGGTCTACTGTCCACTGTCAACTGTCAAAAAATTTAAAATGCAAAATTTAAAACTATCATCCCGATTCATCGGGATACCGCAGTTTTGGACTTTACACTTTAAATTTTACACTTATTAACGCAGGAGGAAGAAATGTATCTTAATTTTCGTATCAAAGTTCCGAACATTATAGCAAACCTTGTCTTATGGTTTCTCCTGCGCCATCGAAAAAAGCATAAAGGCTTTGCCTTTAGACGAATCAAACTTACCAAAGGCGGCCCTGTCGGGTCGAAGCAGCGCGAAGACCGATTTGCCCTTGTTGACGCTGAAGATTACCGCAAATTATCCGAATATGATTGGCAATATGTTCAAAACAAAGGTGGAAATCATTATGGAGCCCGTATCGAAGGCGGAAAAATCGTATATATGCACAGGCAGATTATGAATGCCCCTAAAGGCTCTATCATTGACCATAAAGACAGGGAAGGCCTTAATAATACGAAAAACAACTTGCGATTCGTAACGTTTGCTGAAAATAACAGAAATAGAAGGCGAGTAAAGGGCGTTTCGAAATACAGGGGTGTTAGCAGAATTAAAAATCGTAATAAATGGCAGGCATCTATAACTTATAACTACCGGCGTATATATTTGGGGCATTTCGATAACCAGGAAGATGCCGCAAAGGCTTATGACCAGGCCGCCATGTTGTATCATGGCGATTTTGCGGTCTTGAACTTCTCGCAAGTCTCGGCGAAGCCTTCCACCTTTAGTGAGACCTCGCCCAATGGCGGGTTGGCGAAGACGGATCCTGACAAAAAAATTCAGGTTAAAAAGAACCAAAAAGCAAGATTCTGCGTACTTGACGATATAATTCTGGTTTATATAATCATTTACCTGTATATTTTTACCGGAATTAACGGAGTTAATATGATAAAGATAAAAGAGTTACGAAAAAGTTTCGGGCCGATAGTCGCAGTTGACGGCGTGTCGTTCGAGGTCGAAAAGGGACAGGTGCTCGGATTTCTGGGGCCTAACGGGGCGGGGAAAAGCACAGTGATGCGAATGCTCGCGTGCTTTTTGCGGCCTGACAGCGGGACGGCATCGGTTTGCGGATTCGATATTATCAAGAACCCCATACAGGTTCGGCAGAATATAGGCTACCTTGCAGAAAATGTGCCTGCGTACAGCGATATGACGGCAGGGGCGTTTTTGAATTTTATCTGCGATGCGAGAGGGCTCCAAGGCAAAAGGCGGAAAGAGGCGCTCGATAAGGCTGTGGCGATGTGTCATATTGAGTCGGTTTATCATCAGACGATTGAGACGCTTTCGAAAGGTTATAAAAGGAGGGTGGGTCTTGCGCAGGCGCTGATACACGACCCACAGGTTTTGATACTCGATGAGCCGACAGACGGACTTGACCCCAACCAGAAACACGAGGTGAGGGGGCTTATCGAAAAGATGGCAAAAGAAAAATGCATAGTCATTTCAACGCATATACTCGAAGAGGTCGAAGCGATATGTAGCAGGGCGATAGTAATAGCGCGCGGGAAAATTTTGGTGGATTCGACGCCTGACAAGCTAAAGACGGAACATAACTGCTCGCTCGAGGAGGTATTTAGAAAAATCACATCACATAAAGTAGCCTGAGATAATAACGGAGATAGAAATGAAGGGTTTTTTGGCAGTATTTAAAAGAGAGTTCAAGTCGTATTTTGCGACGCCGCTGGCGTATGTGTTTTTAGTGGTGTTTTTGTTCTTTTCAGGATACCTGACGTTTAAGGAAGGGTTTTTCGAGGTGCGGCAGGCGGATATGACGGCATTTTTTGTGAATATACCGCTGCTGTTTGTGTTTCTTGTGCCGGCGGCGGCGATGAGGCTTTGGGCGGAAGAGAAAAAGAGCGGGTCAATCGAACTATTGTTCACGCTGCCGATTACGGTTACGCAGGCGGTGCTGGGGAAGTTTCTGGCGGCGTGGCTGTTTCTGGTCGTTGCGATAGCGTTGACGTTTCCGATGGCGATAACGGTGTGCTACCTTGGCGAGCCTGATATGGGATTAATGGCGGCGGGGTATCTGGCGACGATTCTTATGGCGGGGGGATTTCTGGCGGTGGGGTGCTTTTTCTCGGCGGTCAGCAATAACCAGGTGATAAGCTTCGTGCTGTCGGTAGTGGCGTGCGGAGTGCTGGTTTTCGCAGGGATGCCGACGACAATGAACTATCTTTCAAGTTTTCTGCCGAGCGCGGCGGTCAAGGCGGTGAGCATAATGAGCTTTCAAGAGCATTTCGAGTCCATCGGCAAAGGGGTGCTCGAATTCAAGGATATATCCTATTTTGTCATTCTTATCGCGGGATGGGTGGCGGCCTGCGGTGTAGTTCTGGATGAAAGGAAGGCGGGATGATGAACAGGACAGTGCGGGCAATCGTCGCAGTAGTGTTTATTCTGGTGATAATGTTCAGCCTAATCAGTATCTGCCAAAATGTGAGCAAGAGCTGGAAGGTCGATATAACCGAGCAGAGGATTTACAGCCTTTCAAACGGGACTAAGGCGATACTTGGCAAACTTAACCAGCCGATAACGATGAAACTTTATTATTCGAGTACGGCGGCGATTAAGGGGCCAGACCAGATTCGATATTTCAATAATTATTATAAATTTGTCAGGCTGCTGCTTGAGGAATACGTCTCGGCGTCGAACGGGATGGTTAAACTCGAGGTAATCGACCCGAGGCCCTATTCGGACGACGAGGTTGCGGCGATGAGATACGGTTTGAAAAAATTTCCGATAACACAGGAGGAAAATTTCTTTTTCGGGCTTGTCGTTCAGACACAATTCGGGGTCGAGAAAAACATACCGTTCTTTTCGCCAAGCCGGCAGAATTTTGTCGAATACGATATAAGCTATCTTGTTGATACGGCTATAACACGGCAGAAAAAACGCGTCGGCATATTAAGCTCGCTGAATATAATGGGCGACGAGGTCAGTCCATATATGGCGAGGATGATGCAATTGCAAGGACAGCAGCCTAAGGGGCCGTGGAATATAGTCAAGCAGTTCAGGCTGCAGTACGAGGTAAGGAGCATACCGAAAGATGTTAATAAGATAGAAGATATCGATATACTGCTGGTTGTTCATCCGAGGGATTTTTCAGAGCAGACACTTTTCGCAATCGACCAGTTTGCAGTCAACGGCGGAAGGACGATAGTATGCGTTGACCCGTTTTGTGTGGCTGACCAGCCGAAGCAGTCTCCGATGCAGATGCAGACAGAACATAATCCATCGTCGAATCTTGAAAAGCTGATGGTTAACTGGGGGCTGGAGATGCCGAAAGACACATACGCTGGCGACAGGAGCCTTGCACTGGAAGGCGCTATGAGGGCAGGAGACCGGCCGCAGAGGATTATCGGTTTTCTTGAAACAAAGCCTGAATGCTTTAACAGGAATACGCCGATGACGTCGGAGCTTAACCAGGTCAGGTTCCTTTACAGCGGCGTTCTGAAGCAAATGCAGATGAGCGATGAAGACAAGAAACTAATCGAAAGGACGCCACTGGTTATAACGACATCGAAAGGAAACAGCTGGATGGCCAGCCAGTACGAAGTTATGTCGCCGGATGCGGGGAGCCTGATGAAGAAGTTTATCGACGGCACCGAGCCGGTGGCGATGGCTTATCTGGTTACAGGCAAGTTTAAAAGCGCGTTTCCGAACGGTATAGATATCGAAGTCGATGCTCCGGAGAACGCCGGCGATGCCAACGCACCGAAAAAGGTTAAAAAACATATCGAGGCAATTGCGGCGGCGAAGGGAAACTGTGCGGTCGCCGTTTTCGCGGATGTCGATTTCTTCAGCGATATGGTTGCCTACAGCGAAACGATATTCGGGACGATGGTTATAGGCGACGGCGGGAATTTGCTGCTCAATGCGATAGATGATTTTTGCGGGTCGAGCGAACTGATTTTCATCAGGTCGCGAGGAAACTTCAAGCGACCTTTTGTTGTCGTCGATAAGATTGAGACTGAGGCTGAGGCACAGACGGCACAGGAAGAGGCGAAAATCAACGCCGAAATAGCAGGATTCGAAAACGAACTGAACACGATTCTCGGTTCTGCAAAACAGGGGCAGGAAGAGATTGTAGGAAGCTCGATCCTGGCGAAGAAAAAAGAACTCGAATTGAAGATTCTCGAGGCGAGAAAACAGCTTAAACAGATAAGAAGGACAAGACTGCAGCGAATCGAGAGCCTTGGCAATAGGCTGCGCAATTTCAATATGCTGGCGGCGCCGGCGGTCATTCTCGCAATCGCGATTGTCCTGAGCATATACAGAGGCGCAAGGAAAAGACGTTATATAAGTCATGCGAGCGATGCGTAATTCGCCAAAGGCGAATTAGAACAGGTGAGCAGTAGAGCAGGCGAACAGGTGAAAGATTGAATTTTGGAGTTTTGATAAATGAGCGATAAGAGACTTTCATTTTTGGGAATTTTGGCAATTGTATCAGTTGCAGGCGCGGTTTTTGTTTCTCAGTTTGTCAACAGGAGCAAAACGACTTCGTCGGGGACGGGCTATCTTATCCAGGGACTTGACCCGGCGGCGATAGCGAAGATAGCTGTCGGCAAAGGCGACGAGGCGTTTACACTCAGACGCGCAGGAAACGGTTTTGTCGTCGAGAACAAGGATAATTATCCGGCCGATACCATGATGATAAATAATCTTCTGACAAGCTGCATGGATATCCGCACAGTCGAGCTTTATACACAAGACGAGGCGAATTACAAAGACCTGGGCGCGGGCGAAGAGGATGCGCAAAGCGTTGTGAAATTTCTTGACTTGGGTGGCAAAATTATCACGGGCGTAATCATAGGCAAGGATTGTCCGTCCGGCGGGATGTATTACGGCAGGAGAGTCGGCGACAAAAAGGTTTATGTTATGGATAATGTGCCTTGGCCGGGCTCTTCGCCGCTCGAATATATAGACAGAAACCTGATATCGATGAGCAAGGCTGAGATTGAGTCGGTAACAGTTACATCGCCGCAGGGCAGTTATACGCTTGTGCCCGAGGCGAACAGCGCCGAAGCGATGCTTAAGGAACTGCCCGCAGGGAAAAAAGAGAAAAAGAACGAATGCAGCCAGGTTTTCAGCGCGATTATGAATTTAAGGTTCGACGATGTGAACGCTGTTTCAAAGATGACGGGTTTGAAGTTCGACCGCGAGTATACCTGCCTGCTGAAAGACTCAACTTTATACCTTATCGAAATCGCGCAGAAGGACTCGAATACCTATGTAAAATGCAACGTTGCTTTTACAGATAAAACACAGGTGAGAAAAGAGCAAGGCGTCGAATCGCGGGAAGAACTTGAAAAGAAAGAGGCGAAACTGCTGGCTAAAGAAAAAACCCAAAAACTTCAGAAGACCTTCGAGGGCTGGGTTTACGAGATTCCGTCTTACAGGGCCGATTATATGACCAAAACGCTGGATGAACTTGTGGAAGATATTGCACCGGCGAAGCCGGCGGATGCGAATGAGCCAAAGAAAACGGTACAAAAATCAAAATGACAAATCGAATTTGTTCAGAGCTGTTGCCAAATCGACATAGCGGTACGGCAAATCAAATTCATCGCATAAGGCTTTGAATTTTTCTATTGTTTGTTCGCTGAGTTTGTTTATTTTTTCAATGTCCGCTTTGCAGAAAAAGATCCTGCAGGCTGCGAAGCGGAAATTTCTTGCGGTACATTTACCCCCACACCAATTTGCACTTTGAGAGAATATTTTGGAAGCTGACCTATTCAGTTTTAAGGATTCTTTTAAGTTTGTCTGCCGCAATGTAAATTGGTGTGGGGGTGTGCCATCTTCCAGATAAGGGCAGGATTGGCCGGTCATTTTTCTCAATGGTTTGACATTTTCATAAAAATAGAGCAGTTCCGGGGTTGTTATGAATAATTTATGGCCGAAGGAATCGAAATTGCAGCATTTTCCGCAGGCTGAGCAATTTAGGTCGAGATTTTTGATATTTTCGTCCAGCCAGGCGTATATTTGGGCGACCTGGTTGCAAATCGAAACGGTTTTCTCAGTTTTTATAGTCATATAAAAATCAGAGCGTAAATATTGAAAATTGAAAATTTAAGATTGAAGATTTGTGGAGTCCGCCTGCGGCGGAGTTATTATTAAAAATTTAAATATTTAAGGATACCTCTAAAAATTCATTTTGGCGGCAGAGCGAATCTTTTTGTCGCCGGTCTGCGTTAGACAAAAGCCACTTTATCTATTGATAAAGCTGATTTGTCTTCCTTGCCGGCGAGCAAAAATCTTCTACTTGCCGCCCAGCCCCCGCGTCTCCCGACGCGAGTCGGGGCGGCGGGTCAAAAGC
>JAHJUV010000052.1 GCA_018828825.1 Planctomycetota bacterium
CCGCCAAAGGCCTTTTGGCCGAGTTCTTTAATCAGAGACTCAAGACTCGAATAATCCGTTACTTTACCTATCGGCGTAATCTTCAGCGTAAAACTCTTGCCCGCAAGGAACTCAGCCGCATCCGCCCTCAATTGGCCTCTGCCGCCTGACGAAGTGCGAGTAACTTTGGCCGATTCGCAGGTCGCCTCTATTACCGTATAGCCGTAAGGGTCCACTTTTACCGGCTTATAGACCATTTCCACCTCGAGTTTTTCTGTAAAATTTTGAGTGTTGCTATTGTTGCCTTTTTTAGAACGCCCTGACGAGCCCATATCGAGTGCGATTCGTCTTTCACAAACGAAATTATACTTCAGCGGCACATCAGGTTTGAAATCAACCGCCAAAAGCACTGGTCCTTTAAAACCGGCCGATTTCGCCATACCGACCGTTTCTGTTGAAACCTGCTGCTGACAGCCGAAAATGCTGACGCCAAGTACTATCAATGCCGCCCCTGAAAAAAACCATTTTTTCATAATGATTATCCGTCAATCAAATTTTTTGATTATTTTTAGTCCATCTTCTCAATATTGTAAATTTGCGTGAACGCCATCGTCAGCTGGTCCGGGACCTGGTCGCTTTTCTGCTCACCGGAAGGTTCTACGGCAAGCCATTCAACTTTAAAAGTCTCCTGGTAACTGTCTATCACGCCGGTAGTCAGATTAATAACCATTTTGCCGGTATAGTTGTTCTTCTCGTCGAACATACTCGAAAAGAAACTTATAGCTTGCTCCCTATTCTGGTCTGTTAAACGCTTCGAGCTCGGAAATGCGTTCATTTCCACTGTGGCTGTCTTCTGACCGTCCTTTTCCTTCATATCGGTCAATGTATAAACCTTTTCAAAGGTCTTTGGCATAAGAGTCCCCGGTGGAGAGTCTGCTAAAGAACTCCATTTATCGCCTTTCCTGCAGGAACCCTTTTCCGAATCGAACAATGCCATAACCTGATGGCGTCTTGCTATCTCCTCGTCGCTAAACAGCTGCATGGCTACAGCCGCGTCAGAACCTTCTGTCAAAATCGACCTCGCCGCCGATGCATCGACGACTTCAATATTGCCTCTTGGTGAAATCTTCAGCTTGTAGCTTGCGCCGATAAGTTTGGCCAAAGGCCCAGACTTATCCTGCTCTCTTTGACTGTCAAAATCTTCCTTTACGCCTTCAGGCCCTTTTGACAAATATTTCAACTGTTTTATCGTAACATCGACAGTCGCATTACCCTGCTGGTCCACAGATTCGGTCTTTTGCGAAAAGACCATTTCAACACTGCCTTCCGTATGACGTTCTTTTGTCTTGTTTATAGAGGGCTGGATAAATTGATAATCTTTCGTCGAACCTGTAATAACTTTATACACCGTTTCGCTTTTCGGCTCCAGATTGAGTTTCATTTCAGCGGTCGTGGCACACCCAGCTAAAACCGATAAAACAACTCCCAAAAACACAACTGTGACTATGTTTCGGCTACTCATAACTTTCTCCTAAGACCATTCAATTTAAACATTTAATCCATAAATACACGGTCTATGATTATAACAACTTAAATGCCGGTAGCAATTTTTTTATGGCTAAATACAGCTTTTTACAATTTTCGATTTATTTATCCTTTCCTTGCGATTATAATCTGTTATTTCTTAATTTAAAGCCACTTAGGAGAATATTATGAGAAGCGATACTATTAGAAAAGGGTTCCAGCGGACCCCACACAGGGCGTTATTACGGGCTTGCGGCCTTAAAGATGAAGATATGAATAAGCCGATTATCGGCATCGCCAACAGTTTTTGCGAAGTCGTTCCCGGCCATAAACACCTCAATGTCGTGGCTCAAAAAGTCAAAGCCGCCGTCCGCGCCGCCGGCGGCGTACCATTGGAATTTAATACTATCGCCATTTGCGACGGCATCGCGATGGGTCATACCGGTATGAAATATTCGCTCGCCTCGCGCGAAATTATCGCCGACTCCGTCGAGTCGATGGTTCGCGCACACTGCTTCGACGGCCTTATCTGCATTCCGAACTGCGACAAAATTATACCCGGTATGCTGATGGCTTCTGTTCGCGTCAATATTCCAACAATTTTCGTCTCAGGCGGTCCAATGGCGGCTGGAAAAGATTCCAAAGGCAACGCTGTGGACCTGACTTCGATTTTTGAAGGTGTTGCCTCTTTCAACGCCGGCAAAATCGACGAAAAAAGACTTTACGAACTCGAATGCACCGGCTGTCCCTCTGAGGGAAGCTGTTCAGGAATGTACACAGCCAATAGTATGAACTGCCTCTGTGAAGCCATCGGAATGGCTCTGCCCGGCAACGGTACTATCCTTGCAATCAGTCCTGAAAGAGACAAATTATACGAAGCGGCAGGAAAACAGATACTCAAACTAATCGAAAAGGATATTAAGCCTCTCGATATTATCTCGGCCGAATCAATCGACAACGCTTTTGCACTTGATATGGCTATGGGCGGCTCGACAAACACCGTCCTCCACGCACTCGCTCTCGCCAGCGAGGCTAAAATTAAATACGACCTCGAAAGAATAAGCAGTATCAGCGAAAAATGTCCCAATATCTGCAAGGTCGCACCATCGAGCAAATGGCACGTCCAGGACGTCGATGCCGCAGGCGGCATCAGCGCAATCCTCAAAGAGATAAGCAAAATAAAGGATATGCTAAATATCAATTGCCTTACCGTTACTGGAAAAACCATTGGCGAAAATATCGCCGACGCGAATATTAAAAATACCGACTGTATCCATACCCTCGAAAACGCCTATTCCAAAACCGGCGGCCTTTCTATCCTTCACGGCAACCTCGCTCCGAACGGCTCCGTAGTCAAAACTGCCGGCGTCGCCGAAAAAATGCTCAAGCACAGCGGCCCTGCCGTCATTTTCGAAAGTCAGGAAGACGCCTGCGACGGCATCCTCGCCGACAAGGTAAAGCCCGGCGATGTCGTCGTCATCAGAAACGAAGGCCCAAAAGGCGGCCCCGGTATGCAGGAAATGCTTATGCCCACAAGCTATATTATAGGTAAAGAACTTGGCGAATCCGTCGCTCTCATTACCGATGGCAGGTTCAGCGGCGGAACTCGCGGCGCTTGTATCGGACATATCAGCCCGGAAGCCTCGGTCGGCGGCCCTATCGGCCTCTTGAAAAACGGCGACATTATCGAAATCGACATACCGGCGAGAAAACTGGCCGTCAAGCTTTCCGACGACGAGCTTGCTAAGCGAAAAACCCAGTTTGTACCTCCAAAACCGAGAATTACCGAAGGATGCCTCGCTAAATACGCCTCGATGGCTACAAGCGCAGATACCGGCGCAATATTGAAATGGAATTTATAAAAAATCGTATTTCTTTCCATAAAGACGTGTTATAATGAGTGTTCATGGAAATACAGCCAATACTTAATGAATTCAGGGAAGAAACCACAAAGCTATATAAAAAAAGGCTTAAGAATATTATTCTTTACGGCTCCTGGGCAAGGGGAAACGCTACCGATGATTCAGATATTGATTTGGCGATTGTGCTTGAAGGCGATGTTGTTGCAGGCCGTGAAATAGACCGGATGATTGACATTATTACTGATATAAATCTTAAATATGACGTTTTAATTTCAGTATATCCTGTCTCCGAAAAAGATTATGCTTCTGTCAACAGCCCCTTACTCCTGAATCTGCGAAAAGAAGGAGTCGCAGCGTGAGTGAGATAAAATCACTGATTGACAAGGCAAATCGTTATATCAAAAGTGCAAAGTTGCTTCTCGATGACGGCGACTATGAATCTGCGGTTTCAAGAATTTATTATGCTATGTTCTTTTGTGCCGAGGCTGTGCTTCTTACAAAAAATTTGTCATTCTCATCTCACAAAGGTGTAATTTCTGCTTTCGGCGAGCATTTCATTAAAACAGGTATCTTTGATAAAAAATTAGGCAGAGAACTTAACAGAGCATTTGAAAAAAGACAGCTCGGCGATTACGGAAGCACATCTGTGATTGAACACGATGAAGCAGAACTAATGCTCCAAAGCGGTACCGATTTTGTCAATTCAATTGCTGATTGGTTAAAAAAACAAAATCTGTGAAATCTGCGCAATCCGTGATTAAAAATATATGGTACATTGCAGGCCTTCACTTCGTTTGTCAGCAGTGCGGCCGATGCTGCTCTGGCCCGGACGAAGGTGTTATCTGGATTTCGAAACCCCAAATCCAGATGCTCGCCGATTTTCTCGGCCAAAGTGTAAAAGATGTGCGAAAAAACCATCTCAAAAAGTTTGGTTTTCGCTATTCCATAAGAGAAAACCCCTGCTCAAAGGATTGTGTTTTCCTTGTAAATATAGACGGTTCGAAGGGTTGCGCAATTTATAATGTCAGGCCGATGCAGTGCCGCACCTGGCCTTTCTGGCCGGGCAATCTGCAAAGCCCCGACGACTGGAACACCGCGGCGAAAAAATGTCCCGGAATTAACAAAGGAAAACTTTACACGTATGACGAAATTCAGAAAATAATAAAGCAGAAATTTTAATTGAAGATTAAGGGTAGCTCTAATAATTGCTTTTGACCCGCCGCCCCGACTCGCGTCGGGAGACGCGGGGGCTGGGCGGCAAGTAGAAGATTTTTGCTCGCCGGC
>JAHJUV010000053.1 GCA_018828825.1 Planctomycetota bacterium
AGAGACGATATGTTCGACGGCGCAGGATGCATTGTTACGAAAGACGATAGGACGAAAGATTCGGCGGTAAAAATAATGCAAAAATTCTGGTCGCTGCTCGGCTGCCGAGTTAGTGTAATGAGGGTTCGAGAGCACGACAGGGTTCTGGGGCTGGTAAGTCATTTGCCGCACGCGGCGGCGGCGGCGCTGCTGAACGCTTGCAGACTGAAAGATTTGAAATTCTGCGGCAAAGGCTTTATGGACACTTCGAGAATTGCATCAGGGCCGGCGAATATATGGGCGGATATTTTCTATACTAATCCCAAAAATATTTGCAGAGAAATCGATGTGTTAATCAGGGAACTTGTCAAAATCAAAACAGCAATTAGACATAGAGACAAAAATAAAATTGAAAAACTGCTTGAACGGGCACGTGAAAAACGAGCCAGGCTTATGAAACACAAGGTATCGAAGAAGGAAATACAGTGAAACAGTGGCGTTTTGAGGTTTTCAGCCGCCCCGCCACTTCAGGTGCAGGCAGCGACGACGCAGGCGGCAGGGATGTTCTTGGGGATATCAAAGAACTGGGGATAGATACTGTACAGCAGGTTCAGTCGGCAAGAGTGTTCCTGGTTGAGGGCGATTTCGACGAGGTATTCGCAAAGCGAATCGGGGGCGAACTGCTTGCTGACCCGGTATGCGAGAATTTTTACATTGGTAAAAGTACGGCGCCAGCCGGTCTTGCAAAAGCTACCATAATAGAAATTCATCTCAAAAGCGGCGTTACGGACCCTGTGGCCGAGTCGGTTATGACGGCTATCGGCGATATGGGTAAAAGCTGTCAAACTGTCAGGACCGCGCGAAAATATATTCTCTTCGGTGAGATTAACGATAAGCAGCTTAAGAAAATCGTCCGCAGACTTTCGAACGATTGCATCGAAGTGGTTGTCATCGGTACTAATGCCGAGCCGCCCAGTCCGCATCTTGGGCAATACGAACTCGAACTTAAAACGGTCGATATAACGAAACTGGGCGAACAGCAGCTTGTCGAGTTGAGCAAGAAAATGGATTTGTTCCTCAATGCCGTTGAGATGAAAACTATACAGGATTATTTCAAGTCGCTGGGCAGAGAACCCACGGATATCGAACTTGAGGCATTGGCTCAAACGTGGAGCGAACACTGCGTTCATAAAACTCTTAAGAGCAGCGTCGATTTCGATTTCGACGGCGAAAAGATTCATTTCGATAATCTTATAAAAGAGACCGTCTTCGGCGCGACGAAACAGCTTAATAAAGAATGGTGCATAAGCGTTTTCAAAGATAATGCGGGCGTGATAGAATTCGATGATACAGACGCTATTTGTTTCAAAGTCGAAACGCACAATCATCCATCGGCGCTTGACCCTTACGGCGGAGCGGCAACGGGTATCGGCGGAGTTTTGCGCGACCCGATGGGGACCGGCCTTGGCGCAAAACCGATTGCCAATACAGATATATTTTGTTTTGCCGAGCCTGATAAAAGTTTTGACGAAATTCCGAGAGGCGTTCTGCATCCAAAACGAATCGCCAAAGGCGTTGTCGCAGGTGTTCGTGATTACGGAAACAGGATGGGAATACCGACGGTCAACGGGGCGATATTTTTTGACGACAGGTATCTGGGCAATCCGCTGGTGTTCTGCGGCAATATAGGCATTATGCCGAGGGATAAATGCTTCGGCAAGGTTTCCGGAGGCGAGCTTGTTATGGTTGTTGGCGGAAGAACGGGCAGAGACGGCATACACGGCGCGACATTTTCAAGCGGGGCTTTGACGGGCGAACACGAAACTGTTTTTTCACATGCTGTGCAGATTGGAAACGCAATCACTGAAAAGAAAACGCTCGATACACTTCTGCGGGCAAGGGAGCAGGGATTGTACAGCGCGATTACAGATTGCGGAGCGGGCGGGTTGAGCAGCGCGGTCGGCGAAATGGGGGCCGAGCTTGGCGCGGAAGTCGAACTTGAAAAAGTGCCGCTCAAATACGCAGGACTTTCATATACTGAAATCTGGATTAGCGAAGCTCAGGAAAGAATGGTTATCGCGGTAAAGCCGGAAGAGCTTGAAAAGATAAGCAAAATATTCGCTGATGAAAATGTCGAGGCGACGGTTATCGGCAAATTCACAAACGATAAAAAACTTACATTAAAATACCAGGGCACACAGGTCGGCCAGCTCGATATGGATTTTCTGCATAACGGTTTGCCGAAATATTCGAGAAAGGCCAACTGGAGTTCGAAGAAACTTTCAGAACCTGCCCTTGAGGCAAAAGAAAATTACAATGACGACCTTTTAAAGGTTTTTTCAACATACAATATTGCAAGCAAGGAATGGGTCATTCGTCAATACGACCATGAAGTTCAGGGCGGGTCAGTTGTGAAGCCGCTGGGCGGGATTGCGAATGACGGGCCAAACGATGCGGCGGTAGTTCAGCCGAAATTTGATTCTGACAAAGGTATCGCTATCGGCTGCGGAATGAATCCGTTGTACGGCGATATCGACCCGTACTGGATGACGCTTGCGGGAATTGACGAGGCGATAAGAAATGTTATCTGCGTCGGGGCAAGGCCGGACAGGATTGCACTGTTGGATAATTTCTGCTGGGCGGACTGCAAAAAAGAAGAAACGCTGGGCTCTCTCGTCAGGGCGGCGCAAGCATGCTTCGATGGCGCTGTTGCGTTCGGTACGCCGTTTATATCAGGCAAGGATTCTTTGAATAATAATTTTATCTGCGATGACGGTAAAGAAATATCGATACCGGCGACGCTGCTTATAAGTACGATGGGTATTGTTGACGATGTGAAAAAATGCGTAACAGCGGATTTGAAATCGGCAGGCAATCTGCTCTTCATAGTCGGTCTTACGAAAAATGAACTTGGCGGTTCGCATTACTATAAAATCAAGAATCAGCTTGGGGCAAATGTTCCGAAAACTGATTTAAGAACGGCAAAATTGACTGCGGAAAAGATTCACAAGGCAATAGATGCGGAATTTGTCGCAAGCTGCCATGACTGCAGCGAGGGCGGGCTTGCGGTTGCGATTTCGGAAATGGCGTTCGCGGGCGGGCTTGGAGTACTGGTAGATTTGCAAGGATTGCCTAAAACCGATGATTGTACGAGGCTGGATGCGCAGTTGTTTAGCGAATCCTGCTCAAGATATATCGTTGAGGTTCGGCCGGAGAAATTTAACGATTTTGCGAAGTTAATGCTGGGCGTTCCATTCGGCCAGATTGGGCAAGTAACCGAAGATAAAAATCTAATTATAAAGAGCAGCCTGGGCAAAACGGTCATCAATGCTTCGATTGGTGATTTGAAAGACGCCTGGCAGAGGCCCTTGAAATGGTAATAAAGGTATGACGCAAATAAATGCATTAGTTTTAAGGGCGGCAGGAATCAATTGCGATGTGGAAACACAGCACGCACTCCAGCTTGCCGGCGCCGAGGCTCAGAGAATTCACGTGAACAGGATTATCGGAAATCCGGATTTGCTTGATGGATTTCAAATTCTTGTTATTCCGGGTGGGTTCAGTTACGGCGACGACGTGGCGGCGGGCAAAATTCTTGCGAACCAGATTATTCATCATTTAGCTGACAGGCTCAGAGAGTTTATAGAGTCCGGCAAGATTGTTCTGGGTATCTGTAACGGTTTTCAGGTTCTTGTTAAAACCGGCATTTTAGGCAAAATCGAACCGGCAGGCAAACAGCAGATAACAATTACCTATAATGACAGTGGAAAGTTCGAGGACAGATGGGTTTATCTTGAGCCGTCGAGTGAAAAATGTATCTTTATCGAGCAGGGCAGAAGAATTTATCTGCCGATAGCGCACGGCGAAGGAAAAGTTGTCTTTGAAAACGAGGGTGTGTTCGAGAAAGTCAAAGCAGACGACCGGATTGTGTTCAGATATGTCGATGAGGACGGCAACTTTGGTCCGTTCCCTGTAAATCCCAACGGTTCGACGGATTCTATCGCCGGTTTGTGTGATTCGACCGGAAGGGTGATGGGGTTGATGCCGCACCCGGAAAGATTTGTAAGGTTTACACAGCATCCGCACTGGACGAGACTGGGAGATAAATCAAGAGCCGACGGCAGGACAATCTTCGACAACGCAGTCAAATACGTAAAGCAAAACTTTTTATAGTACTTCCACGACTACAATTCCACCGGCTGTGTTTTTAAGCTTGACTATAAATTTCTCCATGTGGATTTGAAGAAAGGAGTCATAGGTTAATCAGTTTTCTGGTAATCTATTATACTAACAACCTGTGTTTTACCAAGATTAGGTATACGTCAAATTTCCAGTTCGTTCACTTTCAACGATTCACTAAAATCAACTTTAATCCAACGCAACATACCAAGATTTCGAATAGCTGAAGCAATGGCTTGCTTTTTCTCTGGTTCATCCCAACGCGTTTTCCATTTCAAGATATCATCGTAAATTTCATTTTCAGAAACGGACTCCTTTTGCTTTTTAAGTTTTCGTATGACAAAAAAAACAGTAGTAACTTCTTCAGCTTGAGTTGTATCTTTTATACGCATAAATAAGTCACTAACCTTATCAATCTTATTTTTTAGATTTTGCACGGTGTCTTTATATTCTTTTCGAATCATTTTAAATTCCGGACCCGTTCTTAACGCCGTCATTTTGCCTAATTGCTGCTCAAATACCATATTGCTGTTAGCCATGACCATTAAGGCTTTTTTAATATCTTGTGAGTAAGGACCATAACTTCCCTGAGTAAACCTGAAACCAAGATCAATGCCGGCTTCTTGCATTACATAACATATTTTCTGAAAAATAGTTCGGCCAACTGGCTTAACATATGGCTGTCTTTCAAGATTGTATAATACTTCAAGCACGGCAACCCATTCAGGTTTAAATCCGGCATGTTTTTTTCCGATAATGTTTTTTGAATCGCTCGCTTTTGCTCCTGCTAGAAATTCCTCTGTTAAAAACTTTTGAGGTGTTCCAAATGGAGCATATAATTCAACTGGAATATTTACTGCCAATAATTTCTTATATATGACAGGTCCAACTACCCGCCACTCTAAACCGCCATTGCCACATCCCAAAGGAGGAAAGGCGACAGACTTGATGCCCCATTCCTTGTATTTCTCAACAAATATATCCAATCCCTTTCTGATATTATCTAGACGCGACATTGCTCGCCAGTGATCTTTGGTGGGAAAGTTAACAATTGAAACATTAAATATATCTTTGTAATGATAAGGAATGCTGAGCTTAACCTGATGGGAATTGCACAAATCTATGTATTCTTTGTACATGTCAGGGAACCGTTTCTTAAATTCCTGAGCAATACCTTTGCCCATTACACCCACACAATTTACCGTATTTACCAACGTTTGAGCTTTGGTTTCAAACATGTTGCCTATTAATACTTTTATCATAATTAAGCCTCTATTATGCGAAAAACATATCTTCGTTTATCGTAATAGATTCGTCAAATCCTGTATTTTCTAAATTTACTTTGGCTGTTTCATTAGCTACATAAGCCCCTATAATATAACAAGATTTGACACGATGTGGAACAAGAACTTCGGCACATTTTATAGATTTCTTCCTCCAATACTCAAAAGGATTTAAATCTGTCCAGTATTTGGCAAAAACAAGATCGAAATCAATACGATGCAATCCTTGAGGAGATTTATAAAAACTGGCGTAATCAGCGGCCGCATTGCGATCAGAAAGCACCACTTCCGAATTATTTAATATCTCCTTGTTTATTTGCAGAACACAGATGTCATCTTTTTGATTTTTACGTTTAAACATCATGGGATTCCTGGCACAAAAATACAGGTTTGCATATTGATGCAGCTTGTATTTTCCAACCTATTTTTTATCACGTTTATCCTGAACATCGGATAAAGAAATATCATCATGATCCAGTCTGGATGCTTGCTCATGTGATAAAATACCATGTTTCGTAATTGAGGGTATATTTTTTATCGGAATAATGCAATGCAATTCTATTACCCTATGGCTCACGACATATTCCCCACAAATTTCTCTACAGGTTTTATCTTAATCTGAAGTTTTACTTGTCCATTGTTGGCGGTATAAATAAACACATCGGACTTTCGATTATCTTTTGCTATCATATTATATACCATATACTATCTTATTCCAAGTCTTTGGGCTTCGTCTTCGAGGCCGTATTTTTTCATCTTCTTATAAAGCGTAGTTCTGTTGATTTTTAAGGCTCCGGCAGTAAGCTGCCTGTTCCAATTGTTTGCTTCGAGAGCGGCGCGGATAATTTTTCTTTCGGGTTCAGCTATCGAATCTTTAAGACTTATAGCCTTATAATCTGTCGGCTCATTTTGGGGTATATGAGAAATTATATTGGCAGGCAGATCCTCAAGTGTGATATGGTCTGTTTTGCTCAGCAGGACGGCCCGTTCGAGCACGTTTTCAAGTTCACGCACATTGCCCGGCCAGTCGTATCTCTGCAAGGCTTCCATTGCCCGGTCGGTAATTCCCTCTTTTGTGCGGTTGTGCGATATACAGAAATTTTTCATAAAATGTGCGGCAAGCAGCGGTATGTCGGCAGGCCTTTCATTAAGAGCAGGAAGATATATTGAAATCACATTCAGCCGATAGTACAAATCCTCTCTAAATCGGTCTTGCTTTACTTCTTCAATCATATTTTTGTTTGAAGCGACAATCACACGGGTATCGACGGTAATAGTTTTGTTGCTGCCGACCGGCTCGAATTGTCTTTCCTGTATAACGCGCAGAAGTTTTACCTGTAGCGATGGTGAAGCGCTTGATATTTCATCGAGAAAGATAGTTCCGCTGTCGGCTGCGAAAAATTTGCCTTGTTTATCGCTGATTGCGCCGGTAAACGAGCCTTTTACGTGGCCGAACAGTTCGCTTTCAAGCAGCGTCTCCGGCAGTGCGCCACAGCTTACCTCAACGAAAGGTTTATCTTTTCTGCCTGAGCGGTAATGAATTGCCCTTGCGAGCATAGTTTTTCCCGTGCCGCTGGGGCCGGTCATAAGGACGGTGCTCCTGCTGTCGGCAACGGCTTCGACGAGGTCGAAGATTTTCGCCATTTTATAGTCCTGGCTAATTATATTTTCGAGGCTGTATTTTCGTTCGAGCTGGTTTTTGAGATTTTCATTTTCGCTGATGAGGGATTGCTGTTTTAAGGCCCTTTCAATGGCAAGTCGTAATTCATCATCGACAATCGGCTTTGTGAGATAATCGTAAGCGCCCAATTTGATTGCCTCTACCGCACTTTCAATTGTGCCGTAGCCGGTAATGATAATCACGACGGTCTGGGGGTGATTTTTTCTGATTAGATTAAGCAGTTCGAGCCCGTCTCCGTCCGGCAGGTTCACATCATTGATGACGAGCGAAAATTTCTGCTTCTGTATCAGGTTTGTTGCCTGTTTATACGATTCAGCTCCGGTAGCGTTGTAGCCTTCGAGTTTCAGAAATTCGCACAGCGAATCGAGAATTATTCTGTCGTCATCGACCACTAAAATGCTGTTTTGTTTCATAAGTTTTCAATTTCCATTTTTTTGTGTTTTCATTTTTTGTTCAGAGGCAGATGTACCGTAAAGATACCTCCGCTTGCCGGAAAATTTTGAGCGGTGATTTTACCGCGGTATTTTTCGATTATATCTCTGCAGATAGCAAGTCCCAGGCCGGTACCTTTGCCTGTTTTTGTCGTAAAGAACGGCTCGAATATTGCTTCGCTGTTTGCAGGGTCGAAACCGGGGCCTGTATCGCGGAATTTTATCATTGCGACGTTGTCCTCTGAAATATCCCAGCTTATTGTTACCTTTCCGCCGTCCGGCATTGCTTCGACGGCATTTTTCAGCAAGTTGCAGAATACCTGGAACAGATTTCCGCCTTTGACCGTGGGCAGGGCCGAGGGATATTGTCGTTCTATTTCCACCGACAAAGCCTTTGCCGCCGGTTCGATAAACTTAACGGCATCGTCGATGAGTTTGTCGATGGGAGTATCTTCGAGAGATGAATAACGGTTTCGCGAAAATTCGAGCAGTTTGGTAATAATCTGGACCATTCTTTTAAGACCATCGCCGGCGTGTTCAAGATACTCTACCGGTTTTGGCAAGTTTGCTTCGCTAATGGTTCTTTTGGCCAGGTTAATATACCGCATTATGCCGTCTATCGGATTATTGAGTTCGTGCGCGACTTTGCTTGCGAGTTTTCCCATAGCGGCGAGCCGTTCGGTGTTTGCCATCTGCTTCTGTGCGTTTGCTTTTTCGGTGATGTCTTCAAGCAGCAGCAGTCCGCCCTGTATAACATCGTTCAGGCCGTCGGTCAGCGGGGCGCAGGTTATCTGCAGGACCGACTGCTTATCTATTTTGCGATAGGCAACATTGTCGAACCGGTGGATTTTTCCGATTTCCACGACTTCGCTCAGCGTTTTGTGCCAGTCACCCCAGATTTTTTCGTTAGTTCCCGCTGCCAGCGAGGAATCGGTGTTTGCCCGAAGGTCTATGAGTTCGGCAGCGATTGGATTTGCATTTATCGTTTTAAGTTCCTTGTCAAAAATGGCAATCCCAATCGGCAGCGACTGCAGAATAAACGGAGCGAGGGCGGCGTTAACTTCTTTGTCGACAACGTGCTGTTTGTTGGTATTTGGCATAACCATAGTATTATAAGAGATTTAAGCGGCTTTTGTCAAGCAGTTATGTTGCGAAAAATCAACAATATCATCTTGAGTATATTAACCCTATTTTTAT
>JAHJUV010000004.1 GCA_018828825.1 Planctomycetota bacterium
ATAATTCTTAATACGATGATAAGGAATCAGACATTATGGACAGAAGAAATAATTCTAAAAAATCCTTGAAATTAAACACAGCCGCTCTGTGGCTAATAATAAATATTCTTTTTCTCCGTGGCTAATGTATTCGTTGGCCCGGCTTTGCGCCGGAATCGATACCCAGTATGAAAATTTCTTTGCCTCCCGGCCCGCCTGCAAGAATCATTCCTTCTGATAGGCCAAACTTCATCTTTCTCGGCTGAAGATTAGCAACGCATATAACCAATTTACCCACAAGCACTTCCGGCTCGTATGCCTTCGCAATCCCTGCGAAAACATTCTTTGTTATCCCGCCGATATCCAGTTCAAGATGCAGCAGTTTATCGGCGCCTTCGACCTTTTCTGCTTTTATGACTTTCGCCACCCGCAAATCGACCTTCTTGAAATCGTTTATTGTACATTCTGTCTCGAGCGGCTCATCGCCGATTACCTGCGGTTTTTGTTCGGGTTCGTTTTTGCTTTCTTCGAGCATAGCCTGCACCTTATCCTTATCTACTCTTTCAGCAAGTCTTATATATTCGTTTATCTTTTTGTTTTCCAAAACCGTCTCAACATCCGCAAACGTCAAAGCCTCGACCCCGAGAATCTTTTCAATTTTTCCAACAAACACCGGCAGCACTGGCTTTAAATATATCGCCAGAATCTTCACAGCGTTCAAAACTGTTGTCAGTGTTGTGCGTGTTTTCTCCGCATCTGTTTTTATTGAATCCCAGGGCCTGTTTGTCTCAACATATTTATTTGCGATATCCGCCATCGCCGCTATCTGCCTGATAACCGAGGCGTACTCGAGATTTTCGTAGTCGTTTATTATCTGCTCTTTAGCCGCGACAAACTGCTTCAATAATTCTTTACCGTCCGTGCCAGTCGCCCCCAGCATTCCGTCCAGTTTCCCCGTCAGCATCGGCACCGACCTGCTTACAAGGTTTGCCAATTTGCCGACAAGGTCTGAATTGACCCTTGCGACAAAATCGTCAAGGCTCAGGTCAATATCCCCAACCCCGTTAGAAAGCTTGCTTGCGTAATAATACCGCAGGAATTCAGGGTCAAGATGTTTCGCGTAAGTCTCGGCCTTGATGAATGTGCCTTTAGATTTGCTCATCTTTTCGCCGTTGACGGTAAGGAATCCGTGTACGAAAAGTCTTTTAGCAATCTTAAATCCGCTTCCCATCAGCATCGCAGGCCAGAACAAGGCGTGGAAATACATAATGTCCTTGCCGATGAAATGATAAAGCTCGTATTCTTCACCGTTCCAGACCTTCTCAAACTCCAGCCCGTTTTTATCGCAGTAATTTTTACAGCTCGCCATATATCCAATCGGCGCATCGAGCCAGACATAGAAAAATTTATCTTCTTCGCCCGGAATTTTAAATCCGAAGTAAGGCCCGTCCCGCGAAATGTCCCAGTCTTTCAGCCCCGCCGAAAACCACTCGTCGAGCTTACTCGAAACGCTTTTACCGGTATACCCGCTCGCCATAAGCTCTTTTAGTTTCTTCTGATAATCGGCAAGCCTGAAAAAGTAATGAATACTCTTTTTTCTAACAGGCTCTTTGCCGCACGTCGCGCAGGCAGGCTTAATCAGCTCTGTAGGCTGATACGTCGCTCCGCACGAATCGCACGAATCGCCGTACTGGTCTTCCGATTTGCATTTTGGGCAGGCCCCGCGAATGAACCTGTCAGGCAGAAACATACCGCAGCTATCGCAATACGCCTGTTCGATTTCGCCTTTGACAATCGACCCTTTTTCAACGAGCCGGTTAAAAATCAGTTCAGCGAACTGTCTGTTTTCTTCTGAGTGTGTAGAGTAGTAGTTATCAAACTCGATATGAAAATTTTCAAAATCTCTTATATGCTCAGCGTGAACCCTTTTAATAAGTTCTTTCGGCTCGATTCCTTCCGCCCGTGCCCTTATCATTACGGGTGTGCCGTGCGTGTCGTCTGCGCAAAAGTATAGACATTTATTTCCGTTTGCCTTTTGAAACCGCACCCATATATCCGTCTGCAGGTATTCTACGAGATGACCTATGTGAATTGGCCCATTTGCGTATGGAAGTGCTGATGTAACTACAATCTTTCTGCTCATTTACTGCTCCGGCTCGGCGAAAGAATCGTTATCCTGCACCGTTTCTTCATCGCTCTCCTTGTCGATATCCTCTAAATCCGCCTCATCGCTTTCGGCTCGTCTGCTGGTCCCAGCCTGTTGCGGAGGCATCTGAATAATTTCTATCTCTTCAACCGGCACCGAGAAAACCGTCCCGTCGTCCGTCCTTATGGAAATAAGCTGTGTAAGTATTTGTGTGTCCACAACGACTCCTTCGCCGTGTGATGTCTTTACTCGCGTCCGCTTCCGAGGCAGACGTTTAACGAGTTCTCTATATGTATGGTCTTCATATCTCAAACAGCATTTAAGACGACCGCAATACCCGCTTATCTTCGCAGGGTCCAGCGTCGCCTTTTGAAGCTTCGCCATTTTCATATTCACCGGCTTCAAAATCTTCAAAAACCTCGCGCAGCAACAGGCCTGCCCGCAGACCTCGATGTCGGCGGCGATTTTGGCGGCATCGCGGGAGCCAACCTGTCGCATTTCGATGCGGGTCTGGAACTCCTTTGCAATCCTCTTGACCAAATCCCTAAAATCGATTCGCGAATCAGCTGTAAAGTAAAAGATTATCCGCTCCCCGCCGAAAACATGCTCAATGTCGACAAGTTTCATCGGTAAATTTAATTCCTTGATAACCTGCTTACACTTTTTAAGCTCATCTTTTGCGCCGATATTGACATGATGCTCATCACTCAAATCCTGCGCGGTGGCATAACGGACGAACTTTCCGCCAGCCTTGACGGGACAATCGGCTCTTCCGACTTCGTAATAATCGACAACAGATTCTTCATTTTTCTTGAAAACCCCGCCCCTATAGCAGAACTTGCCTATTACCTCACCGATTTCAAGACCTCTTTCCGTCTTTATCATCACCTTGCTGGCGGCCTTGGGCATATGCTTTTCATCGTGTGAAAACCAGCCGACAATGCCCATCTTGCCGTAGCGGATGAGCATCTTCTTTTCAGCCGGATGATGGCTCGGTTTGGATTTTGCTTCTGTATCGTTCATTAAATCATCTTAATTATCGAGAATATCTACGAAATTTTAATTATATCATAATCGGCGCAATTGAGCAACAAATGCTCGAAAACGAGCTTTTCATTGACCGATGCGTCGATAAACCGGACCGTTTCATAACACAACTCAATTATCCCTGCGCAAGCCTCGGGGCCGAACCTTTCGGCAAGCCGTTTTATCTGCTGGGGCTGGTCGAAATTCGTCATTTTCTCCGCACCCGCGAACGAAATCTTCATCGCATCGGTAAAAGCCGATATAAGAATCGAAACAATGGCCCTTTTCGCCTGCCGAGTCAAATCCGATTTGCTCGTATCGCCCTTGAGCTTCTGCCACGATTCGGACGGGGCGGAAGAGGCCGAATTGAGCCATTGCGCAAAATCAACGGCATCGGCTGACTGAAATTTACTGAACCGATCGAGAAGCTCTTTTTTAATTCCGTAAAACGAAGGGGCAAGTTTCGAAAATAAGTCGGCTTGTCCGATACTGCCGCCGGTCAGTCTGGCCCAGAATTTTGCCTCCTGTTTATTTACATCTTTTTCGGTCAGGTATTCGATTATTTTTTCCTCGTCCAGCGGTCCGAAGTGAACAATCTGGCACCGCGATTTAGTTGTCGGCAGTAAATTATCAAGCTTGGTGCATAATAATATGATAAAGCTTTTGTTCGGCGGCTCCTCGAGCGTCTTCAAAAGCAAATTCTGACTTTCCGTATTGAGCTTCTCCGCTTCGCTCACTATAAAAATCTTCGATTCCGAAAGGCTCGGCTTGAGCTGAACCTTATCGACGAGAAAATCGCGGATAACATCCACCGGTAAATCGAGTGCCTGCCTCTTTCTCTTATTGGCATCGCTATTGAGCTTGAGCAGCTCCTTATAAATATGATGAAAATCGGGGTGACTGTCCACCTCGAACGCCAGGCAGGAAGGACATTTGCCGCAGCTTGTCGCGGCGAAGCCCCTTTGGGGCGAAGACGGGGCGATGTTTTTTGCAGGCGATTTGCAAAGCAAAAGTTTTGACCACATAAGGGCGGTTGTATATTTGCCGATACCATCGATTCCTTCGAAAATATATGCGTGCGGTATCCTGCCGCAGTCATACGCACGGGTAAGTGTATCGACAGCCTTGGTTTGGCAGAATATTTCAGAAAGCATAATTATTTAACTTCCAACTTCCAACATTGAACGTTCAACGTTGAATGTTCGATGTTCGACGTTCATATTTAAGAATTGAAATATTTATTAATTATCTGAATAATTTTTTTGTTCACCTCAAGTGGGCTTATTTCGCTAACATTTAGTATTTCAACTGGGTTAGGATAATAATCTTGCAACTTTTGAAATATTTTTCTTACCTTGCGGTGATATTCAACAGTTCTTGAGTCAAATAAGTCAGTTGTAGCATTTTCAAATTCAGGAAGATAAGATTGGTATGCATCTTCATGATTTGTCTTGGTTCTTTGATGAGGTTTATGACCAATTCTTAGTCGACCTTCCTCAACCGGTAAATCCAAAATAATAGTCAAATCTGGCCAACAGTCATTTATCACAAATTTAGCTAAATCAATTACTTTTTTAACGTCATAACCCCCTGCGCCCTGATAGGCACATGTTGCAGACACAAATCTATCACAAAGAACCACTTTATAGTCTTTAAGAGCGGGCAAGATAACATCAGCTAAAAGTTGGGATCGAGAAGCCATAAAGAGCATAAGTTCTGTATGTACATCCATTTTGCTTTTTGCCCCATATTTTAATAAATGCCTTATTTGGTCTCCAATAGGAGTCCCTCCCGGGTCGTTTGTAGTTACCACTTCAAAGCCTATGTTATTCAAATATTCCCCAAGCAACTTGATTTGCGTACTCTTGCCGCAGCCGTCAGGCCCGTCGAGAACTATAAAACGTGATTTTAACCCCTTAACCATTATTAGCTCAGAATACAGTAATTACAGCCGATTAGCAAGGGACTGTCGCAATTTGTCCTAATTCCTTAAATCTTCAATACCTCTGCGCCCTCTGCCTGTCCGCCATGGTCTTGCACGGATGTGCTTTTAGCCAAAAACAGTTGCTCTTTCTGCCATCCCTCTTCCCCCCCCCAAATATTTATTTTAAAATTATTTTGCTAGTTATTACAATTTTCATTAGAATGTGATACGTTGTGTTTTATTGGAAGATTAAATAATACTTTTGTCATCAAGGGTGTCATGGAAGAACGTTCTTATAAAATATATTGTGCTGGTCCTTTGTTTAACCCTAAAGAACGTGAGGAAATGGCCAGCATAGCATCTGCATTACGCTCTGCTGGATATAATTGTTTTTTGCCACAAGAAAATGGACTGGAATTTGCCAAATTATTACCATCGTTTATTGCCAAAAACATACATCCTCAGCAGGCTGTTACAATATTAAATATGGCAATATTCTCACTTGATGTTTTTGAAATTATGGATTCCGATGGCTTGGTATTAAATCTTAATGGACGAGTACCTGATGAAGGTGCAATGGTTGAAGCTGGTATAGCTTGGGCTAACAGTAAGTCTTTGGTAATATTCAAAAATGATGATCGCTCTCTAATTCAAGGCAATTGTAACCCTTTGGTAATGGGATTATCCAACTTTGAGTATGTGGAAAATTATGAAGATATTCCTATTACTTTTACCGAAAAGTTTAAAAAATTATCCGATAATGCTCATACCCCAATTTCATCGAAATTTGAAGCTGCAAAACAAAACGGCCGAGCTATTCGGGAGTATTTATCTACTCAAAAAACATTAGACGAACTCACAGAACTTTTGATATCACTTTTCGGGGAGATAGAATGTCAAAATATGAAAATCCAGACAAAACAAGGTATATTAACCCATTAGCAACTATAAAAAGCCAAAAAGGCCGGTTAAAACCTCTTGAATCAGATAGTTTTCGTACAGATTTTCAACGTGATGCGCATAGAATAATATATTCTCAAGCATTCCGACGCCTAAGGCATAAAACACAAGTTTTTTACTTCCCTCAGAATGACCATGTCTCTACCCGTATGGATCATGTTCTTTTTGTTTCTTCGGCAGCGAGAACAGTTGCTAGGCGTTTAGGCTTGAATGAAGATTTAGCGGAGGCCATTGGTTTGGCTCACGATATAGGCCATGCACCTTTCGGTCATCAAGGAGAAGGTTTTTTGCAAGAAATTATCGAAACTAGCAAAAATCCTAAACTAAAACAGATAATACCGAAATTTCAACATGAGATATATGGTCTTAGAGTTGTCGATAAAATCGCCAAACTTGACAGAGAAAAGCCAGGTCTTAATTTGACTTGGGACGTTAGGGATGGGATTATTTCTCATTGCGGAGAAGATTATACAACTCGCAAGCTTGAACCTGACAGCAAACAAAAAAATTTGGAAGCGATAAGAACGAGAAAAGAAGCTGGTAATCCTACAACATTAGAAGGTTGTGTTGTTCGATTGATAGATAAGATAGCATATTGTGGCAAAGATATAGAAGATGCTATTGCTGCAAAAATAATAACTGAAAAAGAAGTTCCTCCGGCGATCTCGAAAGAACTAGGGGATAACAATGGCCAAATAATCGGGAAATTTTTGGAGGATATTATTCAACAAAGTTTCAAAAAAGATTATATAGCTATTTCCGAAGAAAAGGCGGATTTGCTGTATCAAATGATGATGTTTAATAAGGATAATATATATCATAGCGAAAAATCAGAGGGGTATAGAGACCAGGCCAAACACACTATAACAGAACTCTTTAAAGTTTTACTTAAAAAGCTGCAAAAAACGAATAGATTTAATAATTGTGATGGAGATATAGAAAAAGGTCCGGACGTTTACAAAATACTTTATGAATTTGTAAGAAAAGACATGGAAAAAATATACGACACTTCAGACCCCGACGAATTGATTATTTTAGATTTTATAGCAGGTATGACAGATACTTTTGCCGTACGTTCTTTCCTGCAATTATTCGTTCCTCAAGCAATGGTTTAGATTGTGGTAACATTTTCTCTTTGACCAAAAGTTCAGTTTGCGTACTCTTTCCGCAGCCATCAGGGCCGTCGAGGACTATAAAACGTGATTTTAAGTTCTTAAGCATATTATTTTCCAGCAGTTTACCTGATTAGCGGTTTTTGTCAATTATTTACACCCCGTTCAAATATCTTTAGCCCCGGCCGCTTGAGGCCGGGTATTAACTCAAATTTGAACGAATAAAGTTCCAATGCTGTTGAGGCATCCCGACAGAAACAGGATTTGAATTAATATACTCTATTGCAGATTGTAATGTTTCCTCATTATATATAAATACTTTCCAGTATCCTTCTGTCCAAGGAATATCTTTGAGATTTAAATTTTTCGTGGCCGTACCTTTTAACTGATTGATAATAAATCCTATCTTATATTTTGTGCTTAGGATAAGCATATGAATATGATCATTCATTATTGCGCAGGCCGGCACTATTAAATTGTATCCTTTAATTGTTTTAGAAAATGAATTAGCAATTACTTGCCTTGCATTCTCATCTATGAAGTAGGGTTTACGATTTATTTGTCCTGACGCTTCGGTCCAGAAATTTTTTAGATTTCTTTTATTTGGCATATCTTCTTGCCTGCCGTATTTTATTGGTGCGATTATTGCCAGTTTTTGATTGTATATCTGTTTTGAAAATGAACCTCTTGGGTCATTTGGCAGCCATGTGCCATAAGTTGTAAAAACAGTGTGATAGGCAATTATCATTATATTTTCCATCTAACTCCGACCGCTCGAGGCCGGGCGTTTCCCTTGTAAAATTGGCATTAACCTCCAAATAAACAAGCAAAAAATGAAAATTTTGTTTTTAGTCAAAATTTGATGGTTAACTGCCTAAAAACCCCGCCTCAATCCTCCTTCGTTAAGAACTACGGAAGGACAGGGCGGCGGGGGCTAAAGATAATACAAAACCCCGCCTCAAGCGGCGGGGGCTAAATTTTCTTTATGTTTTGTTTCTTATATTTTCTCAAATCCTCCTGGAGCAGAAAGGTTCTGGACGGTTCGGATTTGAAGCATGGGAAATTTAATGGCGCATATTCTTCATCGCCAGCCTGGAGGACGAGTTTGTCGTGAGCAAATGCGGCGATGATTCGATTTTGAGGAGAATCGGGCAGGTGGAAAGATGGAGCTTTTCCGCTACTTAACTGAAAGCGTCCGACACAGTAGGCTTTTCCTTTTGGGTGGTGAATAGTGACGCCGAAGAAGCCGGATGGATTTTTTGTTTTTCTGTCCAGTGCGTTTTGTCTCGGGGTTACGATGCGGAGATTTTTTCTTCGGTTGTCGAGCGGGTCGCCGAATATGTGGTCAACAATTTCGCCTTCTTTGGCGTCCATTACAAAGCGTGAGAGCCGAATGTATTTTTCCGGTTTTTCTTTTCCGCAAACGATTATCGGATAACCGTCACTAAGCCGCATTTCGATAATGCCGTCATTGTATTTTCTGTAAGGCGGCAGGTGTCCGGGATTTCTGATTTTGTAATATATATCGGGGTCGACCTTTACAATCCTGCCGCGAATTTTGAACATTAGATAATCAATACCGCTCATTTTTGCCATAATTCACCTCGGAAAATCTCGTTATTCGGTTGCGCTGCTCGTCACGGTTGTCGTTTTACGGACTACAGGACCGCTCGCTTACGGTCGCGGCTCTGATAGGTCCCTCTACCCTTACTGAGAACTTGCGCGTTTTGCTAAATTTTTGAGCAAGAAAAATATGTCGGGTATTCGTAAGTGCTTATTAAATAGAGAGAAAAAAAATTTTATTTTTTTGAAGCGCGCAAGTTTTTACTTGCGCTTTCTGCCGAAAAATAGCCACCAAGCCACCCACCTTCGCCAAGGCTACGGATGGGCAGGCCAAGGCACAAAGAAAGTTAGACACGGGACGACCCCGTGAGATGCTGCGGCCAATCATAAAATTATCCGCCTGAGGCGGACAAGTTTTGGTTGATATTGGGAAAAACGGAGGTATAACTTCATTAAACATCGAGGAATCAGTAATGAAGAACTGAGTTTGCGGGAGGCAGATAATATGGCAGAGCAGGAGCAGGGCCAGCAGGGCGGAGGCATAACGCCTGAGATTCTCAAGAGTGCGATGAAGGCATTTAAAAAGAGGCTGAAACTGACCGTGCTGGACGACGATTCACGGCTTGGACGCGGGGCGTTTTCGAGCGGGCATACGGGAGTTTTCGCAATACGGCCGCCAAACCAATTTCCGCAGGAAGTGTGGAATGAATTGTGCCGGCAGGGAAAACTGCGAGACAGCGGACACGGATTATATGAACTGGCAAAAGGGGAACAGGATAGGGCATAAGCCGTTCCTTGGCGGACAAAAACGAGATTGCTTCGCTTCGCTCGCAATGACAAGACGTATCCCCGCTTTCGCGAGGACAAGCTTTTAGAGGTTGCCTTCAACTTAAAACTTTAATCTGCGGCGGTGTAAAACGTTGACACGGGCAGAACTGGGGGGTAAAGTAAATACCTTAATTTTTCTGCGGGAAAGGTCTGACCGATCCCGTTAGACCTCTTTAATGTCATACGGATTTTAGTTGTGAAAAGGCAAGGCGTGTTTTATATAGATTGTACAAATAATTTAAAAGTAATTGAGGTCTAACGGGATGAAAATATCTCTAAATTGGCTGAAGGAATATGTAGCGATAACAGAATCGCCGCAGGAACTTTGCACACTTTTGAGCAATATAGGCTTCGGCATAGAAGGCATCGAACAGGCAGGCGACGATACAGTCATAGATATTGAAATTACGAGCAACCGAGGCGACTGCTTGTGCCATATAGGCATAGCGAGGGAAATAGCAGCGGCAGCGGGCAGAGAAGTCGTGCTGCCGAAAGTGAACTACGAGCCGGTTAAAAAAGATATAGCCGAGATGGTTAGCGTCGAGATAGCCGAGCCGAACCTTTGCGGCAGATATACGGCAAGGATAATCGAGGGTGTGAAGGTCGGGCCTTCACCGGCGTGGATGTCGAAACGGCTTGAGGCAATTGGGCTTCGCAGCGTAAATAATGTCGTCGATGCGACTAATTACGCGATGATGGAAACGGGCCAGCCGCCGCACGCATTCGATTACGATAAAATCAAAGACGGGAAAATCATCGTCCGGTTGGCAAAAAAAGGCGAAAAATTAGTAAGCATCGACGAGACCGAGTGCAAACTTGAGCCTGATATGCTTGTTATCACGGACCCGTCCGGGCCGGTGGCTATCGGCGGGGTGATGGGCGGAATCACGACCGAGGTGAGCAGTTCGACTACTTCAATTTTGCTTGAGGACGCAGCCTTCGAGGCGGTCAGTATCAGGAAGACATCACGACATTTAAATCTGCCGAGCGAGGCGGCGTACAGATTCGGCAGAGGCGTAGATATCGAACAAATCGACTGGGCATCGCAGAGAACGGCACAGCTTATCGTCCAGGCTGCAGGCGGGAAAATTGTCGAAGGCGTTGTTGACGCTTATCCGGGCAAGGCGCCGAATCATCGTATGGTTACGATGCGGCTGGGCAGGGTGAAAAAGGTGCTCGGGATAGATGTGCCGCAGCAGACGATATTTGAGATACTTCGCGGACTGGGTTTCAGTCCGCAGAAGAGCGAGACGGACAAAATTCTGTGTACGATTCCGACGTGGCGGCCGGATATTACAAGGGAAATAGACCTGATTGAAGAGGTCGCAAGAGTTTACGGCTACGATAAAATCGGCATCAGTCAGAAAATCAGTATCGAAGTGGTGCCGGTCGATAAAAGACAGAAGACCATCGAGGTAGTGAGTGGGGCTTTGAACATCTGCGGATTTTACGAGACGATAACGCCGGGCTTTTGTGAAGACGGTATAGCAAAATTAGTAACGCCCAGTACGGACAAAAGCCATCTTGTCGTACAGGACGAAAGCAGCAGGACGGCAAATCTGTTGAGAAGTTCTTTAATCGGTTCTTTGCTTGAAATTCTGGGACGCAATTATAATAGCGGAAATAAGAATATAAAAATTTATGAAATTGCGAATGTTTTTAAAAAGCTCGAAGACGGCAGTCATACAGAGCATTGCAGTTTAGCGGCGCTGTGCGACAGCGATTTTCAGATTCTTAAAGGCGCTATTGAAGGCGGAATAAAGGCGGTTGATGGGACGATAGAGGTCGGGTTCAATCCTGCCGATGTGTTCTGGGCAAAGACGGGCGCGGAAATAACATTGAACGGTCAGAAAATCGGCTCGGCCGGCGTGGTAAAGGATAAAATTCTTTCGGAGATGGGAATAAAAGCGGCTGCGGTTTGCGCAGCGGAGATTAATTTCGACCTGCTTGCATCTGTCGAGAAGAGTACGGTTAGAATGAAACCATTGCCGAAGTTTCCGGCGATAAGCAGGGCCCTTTCGCTGATAGTCGATGAGCCGATTCGATGGCAGCGGATAAAAGAGATTATCCGGTCCAAGGCGCCGGGCGAACTGGAAGAGATAAAATTCGAGGGTATTTACAGGGGCAGGCCGATTCCAACAGGCAAGAAAAGCGTTACCGTTTCGCTGTGTTTCAGGGACGAAGACGGCACGCTGAAACATCAGACGGTTGACGGATGGGAAAACGCTATAGTCTCGACGCTAAGCGGTGCAATCAGCGCCGAACTCAGGAAAGCATAACTTGTCTTAACCCTATAATGTCACATTACACAAAAAAATTTTGCACATAATCCCCACATAAAAACAATGGGCAGAAGGCCAAGGAGGAACGACCATCTGCCCTGAAGAAAAGATCGAGGAAATAAATCCCCAATTTATGTTACGTAAAAACCGGCAAAAAGGTTTGCCGGAATGAGTCCAAAAAAAATGGCAGGCGGCCGAGGAGAGAAACCGCCATGCCGTGTGCGCCTCCTAAAAAGGAGGAGGTACGTGTGGGTTATTTAAGATACCATTCCTACCTATTATACGTCAAGGGGAAAAAAGGGTTCAAAAGATTTTTTTGTAATATTTTTTTATTGTTTTACCAGAAGCAGGTATGGATTTTAATGTGCTTGCAGGTTGTAAGGGGCTAAGATTGGGGAATAAAGCCTATTTGTGGATATGGTAGAAAAAGAACGTATAAAAACCCGGCAACTGTCTAATAAAAGACGTCAAAAAGCGTTTTCTGCTGGATTTTAGCTGAAACAGGGGAGAATATTACAAAAATGTTGTTAATTGTTCTTTTTTCGTGTTTTTTTGGACTCTCTGGAAGCCAATAAATGCTTTGCACCTGTATATATTGGCGACATTTAGAGGCGATATTTAAAAAAATAAACACCTTTGAGATGGGTTAAAAATTTAGTATGATTTTCAACGGTTTAACGGTCTATGGATTAAGTATTTATGGCAAGTCATAACCTGGCAAAATTGAATATCGGCGAACTTGAGATACTCGGCTATTCGGTAGCGGGCGAAGAGACCGTTATAGGTATGCCGCAGCTCGATGTATGCTTCGATATCGGCAAGGCACCGGACCAGCTTATAAGCATAAATAACGTGCTTTTAACGCACGGGCACATAGACCATTCGGCTGGAATCGGGTATTACCTTTCGCACAGGAATTTCTGCGGACAAAAGCCGGGCCGGGTCTTTGCACCGGAAAACCTAATACTTCCGCTGCGCGAGGTAATAGAGGGCTGGGGCAGGGTCGATGGGAACAAGATACCGGCAGAGCTGATTGGGATGCGGAGCGGCGATGAATACCAGATTAAGCCGAACCTTATTATAAGGACGTTCGCGACGAAACACTGCAGGGGGTCGCTGGGGTTCTGCGTCCTGGAAAAGAAGAAAAAACTGAAGGAAGAATATCTCGGCCTGGCGAGCAGCGAGATTGTCGCGCTGAAGAAAAAAGATGTGGAGATAGATTATCCCGTCGAGATACCGCTGGTATCATACCTCGGCGATACACGGTATCACAACTTCGCAAAATTAGATTATGTCGCCAGGAGCAAAATCCTAATAGCCGAGTGCACCTTTGTTGATGACGAACATATAGACAGGGCGATTGCGGGCGAACATATGCATATCGATGAGTTTGCGAAAATGGTCAGCGAACTTGATAACGAATATATTATTGTTACACATCTAAGTCAGCGGACACATATCCTTGATGCGAAAAAGATTTTGAAGGAGAAATTGAGTCCCGCCCTTTACAAAAAGACGGTTCTGCTGATGGACAAAAAAAGTCCCCTGCGGCAGTAAAACAAATGTTCTTTGCATTCGCATGCAGGGGGACGAGTTTTTATCCTTTTTTCTTTGAAGAATCCTGATTTTGCAGGTCTTTGAGAGAACAGGGCTCGGCGACTTTTCTGTATCCGAGGGTCTTTATAATCTCAAGTACCTCTGTCCAGGTGGGGAAGGGTCTGGAGTTTATTTTTTTGTACTGATCGACAGCCATAACGAACTCGAACTGTTCATCGGTCATCTGGCCTTCTTCAGCGGCTTTCCTGTCGTCGGGACGTCTCCTGCCGGGGCCGCGGCGGCGGTCAAGGTCGCTTCTCCTGTCAACAACGTTGGCCCTTCTGCCGCGTGAACGTCTGTCGGCAGCGACCTGGCGTTTTGTTGAAAAGCAATTTTCGTTATGTGATTTATACTCTTCCACTTTCGTCACCTCATTAATTTACGGATTAAATACTGTCATCATCATAAAAATTTTCACGTTCCTCGTATTCGTCGAGGTTCGGTTCATCGTTCCAGTCATCGGGGTCGTTGAAGGCATCGTCAAGAAAATGGTCGAAGTCCTGCTGGGATTCGATAATTTCCTGGGCCTGTTCGAGGAAATGCTCAGGTACCATAACCGCAGTTCCGAGGATGTCGGAAGAATAGCTTTTCTGGGTTGCGGTTACAGCGGGGATTTCGTGCCTTGCAAGGATATCGCGATATTCATTCGCGAGGTCTATATCCTCAGCAATAGCGACAGTTACGTAATCCTCTAAAGCTCCTTTATGACTGTCTTTTTTCCTGTCATTTGCTTTCATAAAATTGACTCCCATTGAGATATCAACACAGAGCCTTTAAAAGGCTTCCTAAGATGTTTTCGTCAAGAAAGGAGGGTCGTATAATCTAAAAAGGGGCTTGAATGGCTGAATAAGTGCAAAATTTTGTAGTTTTAGGGAATTTTTTTGTTGCAAAAGGTCTTATAAGTCATCAAAATACGGCCCAGAAGTCGGCCTTGACGTAAAGGTGCGATAAAAAAAGGAATAGTTGTTTAATTTGCATGGAGGATATCTAACATGGCAAAGAAAAAAGCAGCAAAAGGAAAAGAGTCTTTGGTAGTGGCGAGCAAAGTAAAAGCCTACGTCAAGAGCAAAAAGATGATGACATCTGCAGATGCACTTGGCGCTCTGAGCAATAGGGTTTATTGCATTCTCGATTGCGCCTGTGAACGCACAAAGGCCAACAGGAGAAGCACGGTAAAGCCACAAGACCTGTAAGATTGAAATTTTACATTGTGAAGCAATAAAACCGACCTGTGCGCAGATAGGCGAAAGTCGGTTTTTTTGCGTCTGTACTTAACCAGATAAAGGGGAAGAGGGCTTTTTTGTATTATTTTTATCGTTTTTTTAGTAATGTCAGCCAGAAGGTCCGATAAACCTTAAAAAATGGGGCTGGCGATACTGAAATCTGATTTTATAGGAACAATTTATTAAACCTGGGTCGATAAAAAACCGATTATATTCATAAGAGGTATTGTTTTTTTATTAGTTTTTTTGGAGCCCATAAGGTTTTGAAGATCTTTATGCTTGGTTGGGAGTTTCCGCCTTTTATCAGCGGCGGATTGGGTACGGCATGCTATGGCTTGACCAAAGCGATGAGCAAGCTGGGGCTTGAGATTACGTTCGTCCTGCCGAGGGCGATACGGATGGAGAATTCGTCGACATGCGTGAAGGTGCGGACGCCGGCGGATGTAAATAATGGCAAAACCGAGTGGGAAGTCTGCGAGCAGGAGCTAAGGAACATAAAATTCAAGGCGATAGACTCAGCATTGAAGCCTTATGCGAGCGCTGAGACATATCGGCACGAAATCGAGGAAATGATACGCAATAAACAAAAGCTCTGCGGTATGGGCGGCGGGATTGCGGGGATAGATGAATTCGAGGCACAGGCTCATTATTCCGGCGATATGTATACCGAGGTTCACAGATATGCGGCATCGGCCGTAAAACTGGCGATGCAGGAGGGTTTTGACGTTATTCACGCACACGACTGGATGACGTATCCTGCGGCTATGGCGGTTGCGGCAGTAAGCGGCAAGCCTCTTGTGGTGCATGTGCACTCGACGGAATTCGACCGCAGCGGCGAAAATGTCAACCAGATGATTTACGATATCGAGCGGGCGGGAATGCACGCGGCCAGCAAGGTAATCGCGGTAAGTTATCTAACAAGAAATATAATCCTTGCCAGGTACGGGGTAAGCGGCGACAAGGTAGAAGTCGTTTATAACGGCATTGAGCGGAACGGCAACGGGCTTAACTTTGGAAGGATAGATATAAATAAAGACGAGAAAATCGTACTGTTTTTGGGCAGGATTACGATGCAGAAAGGGCCGGAATACTTCCTCGGCGCCGCCAAAAAAGTGCTTGAGGTTATGGATAATGTCAAATTTGTTATGGCAGGTTCCGGCGATATGATGAGAAAGACGATTGAGCTTGCGGCTGAGCTTGGAATCGGCAGCAAGATACTGTTTACGGGATTTTTAAGAGGGGAGGATGTCCGCAAAGTCTATGAAAGGGCGGACCTGTATGTAATGCCCAGCGTGTCGGAGCCGTTCGGTATCGCTCCGCTTGAGGCGCTGAATCACGATGTGCCGGTGCTGATAAGCAAACAAAGCGGCGTGTCGGAAGTTTTGACGCACGTTCTCAAGGCGGACTTCTGGGATGTGAACGAGATAGCGAATAAAATTGTCGCGGTATTGAAATATCCGCCATTACAGATAACATTGAGAGAACACGGGAATTTTGAGGTTAGAAAGCTCAGATGGGAAGACGCCGCCGAAAGGTGCAGGCAGATATATTTACAGCTCATCGAGCAGGCAGTTTGTGTCTGAAATTATTAACTCGGCCTGGAACGGCCGAAAAAGAATATTATCAAAGGATTGATTTATGCCATCCGTATGCTTTTATTTTCAAGTCCATCAACCCTACAGGCTTCGGCACTACACGGTTTTTGACGAAGACCACCGGTATTTCGACACATTCAAGAACAGGGCAATATGCCAGAAGGTCGCCAATAAGTGCTATCTTCCCACGAACAGGCTAATTCTTGATTTGATAAGGCGCTATGACGGCCGGTTTCGTGTGGCATACAGCATTACAGGGGTGCTTTTGGAACAACTGGCCGAATATGCTCCGGAGGTGATGAGCACATTTGACGCTTTGGCGAGGACGGGCTGTGTGGAATTTCTTGCCGAGACGTATTATCACAGCCTGAGCTTTTTGTACTCTCGCGGCGAATTTCAGGAGCAGATTTTCAAGCATATGGATACGATAGAGAATCTTTTTGGGCAAAGGCCGAAGGTTTTCCGTAATACCGAACTGATTTACAGCAATGACCTTGCCGCGGCGATTGAAGAAATGGGCGTATTCGACGGTATTATTACCGAAGGGGCTGACAGAATACTGGAAGGCAGAAGCCCCAATTTTCTTTACAAGCCGCCGAAAGAGGGAAATGTTAAACTGCTGCTGAAAAATTATGCTTTGAGCGATGATATAGCATTTCGGTTCTCGAACAGGGACTGGTGCGAGTGGCCGCTGATGGCGGAGAAATTCAGCCATTGGGTAAACAGAGTCAACGGCAACGGATATGTAGTCAACCTGTTTATGGATTATGAAACATTCGGCGAACATCAATGGGAAGATACGGGCATATTCAATTTTATGCGGCAATTACCGGATGAGATTATGAAACATCCGGACAATAACTTCAAGACGCCATCCGAGGCGATTAAATCTTACCCGGCGACGGATGTGATAAATGTGCCGGGGCTGATAAGCTGGGCCGATACCGAAAGAGACCTTTCGGCGTGGCTGGGCAATCCTATGCAGTCGAACGCTTTGCATGAGCTTTACCGTATGGAGCAAAAGATAAAAAAAGTCGGCGACAAGACACTTTTGTCGGACTGGCGAAAACTGCAAAGCTCAGACCATTTCTACTATATGTGCACGAAGTATTTCGCGGACGGCGATGTGCATAAATATTTTAATCCTTATAATTCGCCTTATGACTCATATATTAATTTTATGAATGTGATGGGCAATCTTGAAAAAAGATGCGGCAAAAGCCAGCGGAGTCGGCAAAAAGTTTTGAGATAATCGTGATGAGGCCTCGGATATAGAAAAGGAATTGCCAGGATGGCGGAGCTTGCCCAACAGATTTTAAAACCGAAACAGCAGCAAAATCAGCAGAAAGAATACGAAAGACGGATAGAGACCGAATGGCTGCTGACGAACAGGCGGGGGAGTTTTGCCTCGGGCACATTGTGCGGCTGCAATACGAGACGTTATCATGGGCTTCTTACGGGAACGCTGAGACCGCCGGCCAAGAGGGTCGTCGGGCTGGCGAACTGCCTCGAAACGATTAGTGTCGAAAATCAGCGATATAATCTCAGTCATTTCGAGTTCGACCCGCCTTCAGACGAAAAGCCGGGGCCGATGCCGAGCGGGTTCAGAAAAGATGTAGGGGTTCATTTCGAGTATTCTACCGGCCAGTTCAATCTTACCAAGAGCATATACCTGCTGCCGGATAGTGATATAACGGCGATAGTCTATAATTTCAGCGATATACGACAGGAATTCGAGTTTACCGTCAGGCCGTTTGCGGCGATGAGGAATTATCACAGTCTCGCAAGGGCAGGCGATAATTTTTATCTTGAATGGCAGGATGATTTTCCGGCGGTCAAAAACAAAAATCTTGCGCAGGGCCAGCTTTTGTTTACGAGCGACGAGATGGCCTTTACAGAAGATATACAGTGGTGGTATAACTTTTTGTATAGACGGGAAAAGGAACGCGGGTTCGATTATATTGAGGACCTGTGGTCGCCGGGGTTTTTCAGAAGAACTATCGATGGCCCCGTTAAAATCGTTCTCTGGGCAGGTTTCGGCGACAGCGATATGCCAAAGGAAATGACGGGTTTGGACATCGATGTGATTATCGACGACCTTAAGCTTGGCCAAAGGCATCTGTTGAACGATTTAAAGAGCAAAGACCCTATAGTTCAATCGCTCGCTGTCGCGGCGGAGCAGTTTATTATTGACCGAAAAGCAGACAAACTAAAGACTAAATCTATCCTGGCGGGCTTTCCGTGGTTCAGCGACTGGGGCAGGGACGCTTTTATTGCTCTTGAAGGGGCGCTATTATGTTGCGGCAGGTACGAAGACGCATCTTCCGTTTTGCTTAACTTTGCGTATCACGCCGATGAGGGTATGATAGCGAACTATTTCGGCGACGACGAGACGGGGGCGCATTTCAACAGTATCGATACATCGCTGTGGTTTATTCACGCGGCTTTTAGATATTATAAGATGAGCGGTAATTCAAGGGATTTTAGCTCGAAAATGATGCCTGTGATTCGCTGGGTAATCGATTCTTATCAGCAGGGCACTAAATTCGGCATAAAAGCGGACGATGACGGTTTGATAACCGGCGGCAATATCGATACGCAGCTCACGTGGATGGACGCGAAGTTCGATAATATCGCTTTTACGCCGAGGCATGGCAAAGCGGTAGAGGTGAACGCGCTGTGGTATAATGCCATTTGCAATTGCGCGGAGTTCTATCGCGGCAGGAACGCTGTTATGGCGGGAAAGTTCAGCAATATGGCCGACAGAATCGC
>JAHJUV010000054.1 GCA_018828825.1 Planctomycetota bacterium
CTAAAAATAAGGTTTTGACAAGCTACTAACTTTTAGCCGTAAAACCTCGGATAAAGAGTACTTGCATTGTTCGGAAAAACAGATATAATGTTGTGCTTTATCCGCTTTCGCATAAAAGAATAGACGCAAAGGAAAAATGCGGAAAAGGCAATTGTTCGAGGTGTTTAACAAATAGAAATATTGCTTCGGCGGGTTTCGCAAAAGAATAATTGAGATTGACGCTTCAGATTTTAAGGTGAAAAGAAATGAAAAAAGACATACATCCGAAATATCAGGTCGTAAAGGTTAAATGCGGCTGCGGAAATACGTTTGAAACCCGCAGTACGGCCAAGGAAATCCACGCTGAAATATGCTCACAGTGCCATCCGTTCTATACCGGCAAACAGAAATTTATCGATACGGCCGGTAGAATCGAACGATTCCAAAAGAAATACGGCCAAAGCTATATGGAAACGGCAAAAAAAGAAGACAAGTCGCAGAAGAACAAGGAAAAGTAGTTTATTTTTGTTGACAACTTACGTTGTTGGGCATAATCAAACAGATTACGTACCGGCAGCGTATTTTTTTGTACTTTTTGAGCAGGGGCTATGAGCGAGACAAATATAACAGTTACAAAAAAGCTTGACGAGCTTGACGGCCGATACGCTGAACTTGAAAAACAGCTTAACGACCCTGCCATAACTATGGATTCGGCAAAGCTTATCGCCATTTCCAAAGAGCAGGGCAAAATCAGAGCCGTTGTAACAAAGTATCGCGGCTATAAGAAGCTTATTACAGAGATCCAACAGACACAGGCGATTTTGGACGATGCCTCTACTGAAGAAGAGCTTAAGCAGCTTGCCGCTGAAGATTTGGCAGGGCTCAAGGAAAAGACGAAATCGCTTTTCGAACAGATAAAAGATTCTCTTGTTATGTCTGACGATGAAGCGGTCGGTTCGGTTATAGTGGAAATTCGGGCCGGTACCGGCGGCGACGAGGCGGCACTATTCGCTCGTGATTTGTATAATATGTATACTCACTACGCCGAAAAACAAAAATGGAAAGTTGAACTGCTCGATTTCAGCACAAATGAGATTGGCGGTTTCCGCGAAGTTATATTCAATGTAAAAGGCCTGGGTGTGTGGATGCATCTGGGTTATGAAGGCGGCGGGCATCGTGTTCAGCGCGTCCCGGAAACCGAAACGCAGGGCAGGGTGCATACATCCGCTGTTACCGTTGCGGTTTTGCCTGAGCCGGAGGAAATAGATATCTATATCAACCCGGCCGATGTATCTGAATTTGTCTGCAGGGCAGGCGGTCCCGGCGGCCAGAGCGTTAATAAAATCAACAGCGCTGTCAAGCTCGAACATAAACCGACCCGTATAACGGTAAATATGCGAGAAGATAAGAGCCAGCATAAAAACAGGGCAAAAGCATGGCGGCTGCTGCGAAGCAGGGTTTACGATCATTATCAGAGTATCGAACGAGCCAAACGCGACAAAAAGCGAAAGACGATGATAGGCTCCGGCGACCGTTCCGAAAAAATCAGGACATATAATTACCCGCAAAACCGTGTTACCGACCACAGGATTAATCTGTCGATTTACAATCTCGACAAGATTATGGACGGAGATATAGAGAATCTTGTCGCCGGGCTAATTGAATACGATAAAAAACTTCGGCTTGAAAGTCTGTAATGGTGGTTTTTACTGCTGAACCTGTCTGTGCAAAAGAATGCCGGTTCACTTCTAAAAAAATATCGGTAAAAGTCGAATTGCAGAAACTGGTTCGGTATTTCTCATCTCTCGACAATCCCTCAATCCTCGGCGCAGCAGGGTTTCGTTCCGAAAGAAACAGATACAGCTATTTCGCCGCTGAACCTGTGGAAGTTTTCGAGATTTCAGCTGACGATAAATCGCCATTCGAAAAATTAAGGGCTGTTTTAAAAAAATATCACCTTAAAGATGGCCTCGATGGCGTTTTTACGGGCGGGTGGATTGGTTTTTTCAGCTACGACCTCAACAGGTTTATTGAAAATATACCTGCCTCTGACGACGATATAAAATTACCTTTAATTCGATTATGTTTTTATGACAAAGTCATCTGTTTCGACCATCTGGAAAATTCTTTCCATCTTTTTGCGATAGAACTGCCGGGGGTCCAAATAAACGGCAAGCAAAAGATTGCAAACCTCGAAGATATTTTAAATCAGGCGGCAAATACTGAAGATGAACAGGTTTTTAAGCCCTGCGACAATTTCGATATTAGCGACTTTCGCTCTAATCCGCCTTCGCCAAGGCTATGGCGGACAAGTATGACGAAAGATTCTTACCTTGATGCTATCGCAAAGACAAAAAAGCATATTTATGACGGCGATGTTTATCAGATAAATTTCTCCCAGCGGTTCAGTGCCGATTTCAATGCAGCCCCTTTCGAACTTTTCCTGTGGCAAAACAAATTCAATCCCAGCCCATACTCGGCGTTTATCGACGCAGGCGATTACAAAATAGTAAGCGCATCGCCGGAATTATTTATAAATATAAACAACGGCACAATTACTACCTGTCCGATTAAAGGCACAAGACCCAGGATGCTCAATGAAACGGTCGATGAGAAAAATTACAATGAGCTTGTCACCAACGAGAAAGAAAAAGCAGAGCTTGATATGATAATCGACCTTGAGCGGAACGATTTGGGCAGGATTTGCCGGCCCGGCTCAATCAAAGTCGTCGAAAGACGGGCGATAGAGGCTTTTGCGACGGTTTTTCACGCAGTTGCGACAATACAGGGCCAGCTTAAGGAAAAAATCGATTTTACAGATATTCTCAAAGCCATTTTTCCCGGCGGCTCGATTAGCGGCGCTCCGAAAATCAGCGCGATGAAGATAATCAACGGCCTTGAGCCGACCGCAAGGGGTCTCTATACAGGCTCTATCGGCTGGCTCGATTTAAAAGGCAATGCGTGCTTGAATATCGCGATAAGAACAATTATCATAAAGGATAATCTTGCTTTCGCTCAGACCGGCGGTGGTATCGTCGCAGATTCCGACCCGCAGGCGGAATGGAACGAAACGCTTATCAAAGCAAAGGCATTACTGGCCGGAATAAATGCGGTAAATCTGCCATAGAGAAAGGAATAATTATTTTATAGCCACAGAGAACACAGAGGACACAGAGAAATAAAATGAATAATAGTAATATAATCAATGGCGATTGCTGGATTGCATATTTCGATATACTTGGATTCAGAAATGTAGTGGAAAATCTTGATGCTAATGGAGTCCTTGACTCATACAAAGAAGTTCTAAAAGACATAAGACAATATAGTGATGTAAGGCTTAAATTTTTTTCAGATAGTTTTATATTTTATACTGAAAATGATTCTGAAGTATCCTTTGGTCATATGATATCGGCTTCAACTACGTTCTTTCGAGGAATGTTTGAAAAAAACATTCCATTACGAGGTTGTTTAACCGTCGGTCAGTTTTATGTTGATGAAAAAGAAGGAGTTTTTTTTGGCCGTGCACTTATTGAAGGATATGATTGGGCGGAAGGCCAGAACTGGATTGGTTTTGTTCTCTCTGAAGAGGCTGAAAATAAATTAGGGAGTTTCCAAACCAACTACGGTACTTTTTTGGATATCTTAATACCGTATAATTTCTTAAAATACGAGGTTCCTTACAAGAAGGGGATAAAACGCAACTTACTTGTTTATAATCTGAATATAAATTCGGATATTAATGCCCCAGAGGCGAAAAGAGAGGAATGTCGATTGTGGAATGATTTGATTTCTATGGAAGGAACAGCGAAAACACATCTGGACGAAAAAATAAGAAAAAAAGGAATTACTGGTTTGAAAAAATGTATGGAGTATAGAAACATAATTGTGAAGTATAAGAATACAAAAGATTTTCTGCTGTGTGTTTATCCGACATTAAAAGAAAGGGTAAGAAACAAGAACCATCAAGTATATTATGAATCGTGAGAAATTAAATATAAGTGAATTGTAATTTATATGAAATAAATTGGAAATCTCTGTGTTCTCTGTGAACTCTGTGGCTATAATAAGAAAAAACTCTGTGGCAAAAAATGAATAAAGTTTTTTTGAACAATGAAATAGTAGAAAGCTCTGCGGCTTCAATAAGCGGCGCTGACGGCGGGTTTTTGTATGGAGCAGGACTTTTTGAAACTATGCGGGCCTCGAACGGAGTTGTCTTTGCACTCGATGACCATCTCGACAGACTCTTTACAAGTGCGGAAAAACTGAAAATCAATCTGCGGGGCGACCTGCCGTCGCAAAGCTATGGCAAGGCAGGTAAAAAGTTTGTCGCTGACGCTGTATATGAAACTTTAAATGCCAATAGTCTTAAAGAAGCACGAATCCGCCTGACCGCGACAAGCGGGACGATAAATGCCGAGCAGCCGGAGCCGACGCTGCTTGTTACGGCCGTCAGTTTCGAACCTTATCCGAAGGAATATTACGATAAGGGAATTACGGTTGTATTAAACTCTTACAGGCAGAATCCTGCCGATGTATTGGCTGGCCATAAGACGACAAGCTACTTTTCAAGAATATTCGCTCTGGGTCTTGCTCATCAGAAACTTGCGGCTGAGGCTTTGTGGTTCACAATCGACGGCAGACTTGCCGAAGGATGTGTCAGTAATGTATTTATTGTAAAAGATTCGACTCTTTTAACGCCGTCATTAAAAACAGGCATACTGCCGGGCATTGCGAGGAAGACGGTGCTGAATCTCGCAGCCGAAAATTCCATGAAACATGAGGAAAAAGACCTTGGCATCGACGACCTGCTTGGCGCCGGTGAGGTTTTTATTACAAATGTTATAATGCAGGTAATGCCGGTGATAAAAATTGAGGCTCACGACATCGGCAGTGCCAAACCGGGACAGATTACGAAAAAAATAGCCGCTCTTTACACAGAGCATTTTAATAAAGAGGTGTCATAAATAATTTAAAATTGAAAATTTAAAAGTTAAAATTTTTGGAACCCCTAAAGGGGAATATTTTTAATTGGGATTTAATATGAAAATTAAAGAAATCATTAGACAGATTGAAAAGATTGCGCCGCCAAATCTGGCACAGAGTTGGGATAATACCGGTTTGCTCATCGGCGATAGCAACGCGTCAGTAAAAAAAATCCTGCTGACGATTGATATAACGAAAGAAGTTGTCAGAGAGGCAAAACGCACCGGCTGCAATTTTATTATAAGCTATCATCCCGTAATCTGGGATGGCTTAAAGACTGTCGCAAAAGATTCGGTGGTTTTCGAACTTGTGAAAAGCGGGATTAGCGTTTATTCGATACATACAGCACTTGACGCGGCCCTCGGCGGGGTAAATGACGGCCTGGCCGAAATTGTCGGGATAAAAAATCCGCAACCGGTTGGCGATTTTGTCCAGACCGGCCAAAACAATTATAAGCTTGTGATTTTTGTTCCTGTCAAATCACTTCAGAAAGTTGCTAATGCTGTTTTTAAAGCGGGAGCCGGGGCGATAGGAAATTACAGTCATTGCAGTTTCAGCTCGGCAGGTCTTGGGACATTTTTCCCACTTGAGGGAGCAAAACCAACAATTGGGAAAAAGGGCAAACTCGAAAAGGTTGACGAAATAAAGTTTGAGTCGATAGTGCCTGCCCAGAAGATAACAGATGTCGTAAAAGCAATGAAAGCGGCCCATCCGTATGAGATGCCCGCCTTTGATGTTATCAAACTATATGAGACGGGAGACAAAATCGGGCTTGGCAGGATAGGCCTTCTCGGAAAACCTGTGCAGTTAAGTTTGCTCCTTAAAAAAATTAAATCTGCCACTGGCGCCAAAGCAGCGGGGATCGTAGGGCCTAAAAAGCGGCTCGTCAAAAAAGCCGCTGTTTGTGCCGGCTCGTGCGGAAAGCTGATAATGAACGTAATTGCTGAAAAATGCGACCTCTATTTAACAGGTGAAATAAAGCACCATCAGGCTATCGCGGCCCAGGAAGCAGGAGTTACGGTCGTTTGCCTCAGCCATACGGTTTCGGAAAGATTTATCCTTAAAAAAGTTGCAAAAGAGCTACAAAAAAGCTTAAAAGATGTTAAAATCCTTGTCAGCAAAAAAGACAAGGACCCCTTTGAATGGATGAAGGTATGACGGAAGAAATCGAGCAGCAGGAAACTGAATTAACCGATATTCAGGACGAAAATTTGGTCGATGCCGATACGGCAGCAGTTCAAAATCCCTCGCAGGATATAACCACCGAATCGGTGATTGAGGCGATACTTTTTGCTTCTGATGAGCCTTTATCTGCTGAACGGCTTGGCGCCATTGCCGAATTTAACGGCACAGCTACGCAGATTAGAAAATATATCGAAACTCTTAATGAGCAATATTGCCAAAACGGCAGGGCGTTCAGGATAGAGGAAATTGCCGGCGGTTTTCAGATGATGACGCTGCCTGAATATAATAACTGGCTCAAGAACCTGCTCCGCCAGCGGGCGGATAATAAACTCAGTCCCGCGGCACTTGAAACCCTCGCCATTATTGCCTATAAGCAGCCGATTATACGGGCCGATGTGGAGGCTATTCGCGGCGTTGCCTGCGGCGAGATGCTCCGCTCTCTTATGTATAAAGGCCTTGTGAAAATCGTCGGCAAGGCAGAAGTTCTCGGCAGACCCCTTCTTTACGGCACAACTAAGAAATTCCTCATAGTGTTCGGATTAGGCGACTTAAAAGACCTTCCAAAGGCAGAAGAGCTCAAGCAGCCCGGCCAATAATAGGCTGGTTATATTGCAATTTCCCCCCATTTCTGGTATAATCTTCAGCGAAGGACGGAGGCGGTGAGAAGATTGTATTTGAATAGATATTGTCCGATAATATTGCTGCTTTTAGCGGTTATTTGCGGCAATGTATATGCTCTGCAGGGTTCGACTGCAGCCGATGGCTCCAATGCTCAAGCGGTTCACGAACTTGGTATCACCGGGGCGGGAATAAATATTGGGCTAATTAGTGCACGCAACGTCCGGAATACACACGAAGCATTTGACGATTCAAGCGGCGTCCATGTTTTCAATTCCGATTACTCCGCAAGCGGAGTGGACTATACGGGAGGCTCAGTGCCCGGCCATGATACATGGGTCGCAGGTATTATTGCCAGCAGAGGCTGGACAGGCTATCTGAATAATATCGGTGTATCGCCGGACTGTAATCTTTATTCAGCAAGGGTTGTTAACGATTCGGGCGGCATATTACCCAGCTATGTCGAAGATGCATTAGAAGCATTAATTGATACAAATAATTGCAAAGTGATTGTTACTGCTATAGCATTGGATGGTGATGCAGATGGTTCAAGTGATTATAGTTTAATGTATGATTATTTTGCAAATACGAGGGATGTTGTTTTTGCTTTGGCCAGCGGCAACAATTCATCAAATCCTCATATTTTTGGTGATATATACAACGGCATTACAACAGCGGCACTAATCGATGAACCTAATGATTTTTATCTTAGGGTTGGAAGTATATCAAATCCCGGCCCTACCATTGACGGAAGAAATAAGCCGGAAATATCCTGTCCCGGCAGTAGCCAGACCACAACCTCTATCGGAAGCAACACATCTTATTATACTACCGTCAAAGATGGGGCTACAAGTTTTGCTGTTCCTCAGACCGGTGGTGTTGCAGCCTTACTTCTTGAATATGCAAACCAGACGACAGATCTGAGCGACAGCCATAATGAGGTCATAAAGGCTGTAATTATCAATTCAACTTTTCCGAATATATTAGATAAAAGCGGCAATTTTACGGACCCGACTAATCAAACGTGGCATTCGCAGCGAGGTTATGGCAGGATTGACGCTTATCGTGCATATCTTACGTTATCTGCCGGCAAAGTTACTGCCGGAACATCAGTAAATTCGATGACTGGCTGGGCATATAATACCCTCAGCGGTTCACAAACACATACATATTTCATAAACGCTCAGCGCAGGGAACGATTGGTTTTGACAGTTAGCTGGAACAGAGATGTTACAAGAGAGTGGAAATCAAAACCGTGGTTGTATTGGAAATACTACGATGAGGAAACGCCGCGATTTAATATAGATATAACAATCACATATCCTTCAGATCCCTGCGACATAATCGTATATTCAGAGACTGATGCACTGAATAATCTGACCAAAATAGATATACTGCTTGATTTAACAGGTGAATATGAAATAACTCTTACCAATACGACTACAAAAACTCGCGATTATGGTTTGGCTTTCGAACTCTTGCCGTCTTTAATAGGAGATTTCAATATTGATTATACAGTGGACGAATGTGATTTGAGCCGGATAGCTCTTGAATGGCTGACTGCCGGCGTTGAAGCGGATATAATTCCTGATGATAATCACATAGTGAATTGGAGGGATTTTACGGCATTCGCCGATAACTGGCTTAAAATTGACAATCGCTATTTTACTCCCTAACAAGCCGTCTAAGTACTTATTTATCAAGAGGATAGCCA
>JAHJUV010000055.1 GCA_018828825.1 Planctomycetota bacterium
ATAGAGGGGGGAATTGTTAGATTGTTTCATCGCTTTATCGTAAGTGTATATAGACAAAAGGGTTGTGGCGGCGTCACGGAGAAGGCGGCGTGGGGATAACTTGTTGGGGCGGCGGTTGTATACGGGGGGTTGGCGACGGAATTTACGGGGCCTTATCCAAGGCGACCCAAGATGAACAAAATACCTAACAAAATTAACTGTGGAACTCACAGGTTTTGCATAAGGTATTAAACAGGCAAAACTTAAGATTTTTTATGAATCTCGATAAAATTTTGAGCCTTTTCGAGCACTCTTTTGCGTAAAGCCGCCGGGGCGACTACTTGTACCTGGTTGCCGTAGCCCAATATCCACCAGCCGATCTCGCCGAGCCCGTCAACCCGGAAAGTGAGTGTTACTGAACCGTTGCCGCTCCATTGAGCCTGTTGCGTGCTGTGCCATTGGACCTCTGCGACATTACGGGCAACAAGCGGAGAAAATTTTAGTTTGATATCATAAAGTTTGCCTTCGGGTATCAGACACCACGCCCTGCCGAGATATTCGTTGATGTCAAAATTATCACCGTCAGCAAATCGTTTATCTATGGCTTCAGCCTGTCGGATTCTACCAAGATGAAAAGTTCTGACCGAGCGGTGGAGGCTGGAATGGCCGATTACATACCACGCCCGCTTTTTATACAAAAGATGATACGGCCGTAAAACAGTATCTATGTCAGCGTCTTCGTATAAAGAGGCGTAAGAAATCTGCAGCATTAGTTTTTTTCTAATCGCCCGCTGTACGATGTTATATATATTATCGAGCAGTTTCATAGAGGCATGCTGGTCGGAAGCGACAGTTACTTTCGCAAGAGAACTCTGGCAATATTGTCGGATATCGGCCGGGAGATTATTCTCCACTTTCAGACCGGCCAAAAGTGCAGAGTTTTTATACGGCATCGGCAGATGATTCCGCATTTTGTGTACGAGCATCAAAAGGCTAAGAGCTTCCTGCAGGTTAAAATCGATAGGCGGCAGGAAGAATTTCGGGTCGATACTATAACTGTTTGACTTGGCGTCATATTTATAAGGCACCCCAATGCTTTGAAGTTCCTTTAAGTCTCTAAAAACAGTCCTCCTGCTGACGCCGAGCAGTTTCTCAAGGTCAACGGGAGAATATTTCTGCCCCGACTGTAACGAAGTCAGAATGTTGACGATTCTGCTAACCCTGCTGTGTTTCACCCTCTTTTTCCTTACTAAAAAATAGCATTGCGGCGATTTGCCCGCCACATTATACCGCAAAAAGGCGGTTTTTCAAAGATAATAAGAGATTTATAAACTTAAAATTTTTTGCCGATCCTGCTGTTATACGGTATAATTTACCCTTATGAATAAATTTTGTTTTTAAAATCAGGAGAGAGTTATGAAAAACAAAAACATCTTCCTTTTGTTCGTTACACTAACAGTTTTGTCGCTTTGTACGGCATCGTCTTATAAGTTCAATTCTGAACTTCCCGTTATTGAGAACCCTGCTTTTTCAGACGCGCCTCTCTGCCCGGTTGTTCGGATTATTGACTGCGGCACAATCATTGTAGACATAAACAATCAAGAGGTAAAAATCGAGCTGACAGGCGTAAAACCGGCCGAAAAATATAACAAGGAAACAGCGGTATTTATAGAGAACCTGCTGAAAGGAGAAAGCGTTTATGTAGTTAACGAGCCCAATCAAAAATATGTGTATCGTGCCCCAGAGAGTTTCTTTGTGAATGCCGAAATCCTTCGGCAGGGCTACGGCCGGGCCGACGAGACGACACCATTTAAATATTTGGCGGAGTTTAAGCAGCTTCAGGAATTTGCCAAAGAACGAAACAAAGGCATTTGGAACACTGCTGACATTTCGCAATCTGTACGAACCCCGCCCGCCGCGCCGGTATTGCCAAAGGAAAACGACATAACGGTATATGTAACCAAAACAGGCAAAAAATATCATCTCGCTACGTGCAGCTATCTAAGTAAAAGTTCTATCCCGATCAAGCTCAAAGATGCCAAAGCCCGCGGCTACAGTCCATGCAGCAAGTGCAATCCGCCGTAAATGCCGAACCGTTCGTATCCTTTTCTCCTATTTCTCCTTGAATTTTATGGAGTTATATAATATTAAATGCCTATGAAGGATTCTGACCGAACCTATCGGATTTTTATCAGCGCCGCCGAGCCGAGCGGCGACAAGCTTTGTGCCAAACTCATAACAGCTTTAAAACAAAGAGGTTATAATATAAAAATCACCGGTTTTGGCGGTCAAAATATGGCCCGGGCAGGTTGCCTGCTTCTTGTCAACACAACGCAGAAAGCAGCGATGACCTATAATGCCTTTAGTCATATCCTTTTCTTTTACAGGGCCATAAAGAAGGCACAGAAACATTTTGCCGATGCCAAACCCGACCTTGTAATTGTCTGTGATTCGCCGAGTTTTAATTTTCATATTGCCAAAGCCGCCAAAGCTGCCGGCATAAAAACGCTTTTCTATGTCGCGCCGCAGTTATGGGCCTGGGCGGCCTGGCGAATTGGGAAACTAAAAAAACTTTGCACCGGCGGGCTTGCGGCGATTTTACCTTTCGAGCCGGACTGGTTTGGCAATCGTGGGCTTGAGTGTCAGTTTGTCGGCAATCCGTTGCTCGAAGATATCAATGCAAAACAGATTGCACCGAAGAAATACACCAACTTTTCCGTCTCCGGCGCCCATATAGCGCTTATCCCCGGTTCGAGAAAATCCGAGACAGAAACACTCTGGCCCGCGATGCAGCATATAGCCAGGAGGCTCAAGGCGCGTCATCCGAGTGTCCGGTTTACAGCGGTTGCCGCCAATGAGCAGGTTGAACAGGCCTTGCGGCAAAATGAGATGAAGATTCTTCGTTGCAATTACGCGGTTGACGCGGTTTATGATACGGCGAAAAAGGTCGATTTTTCTCTCGTTGCCAGCGGAAGTGCGACTTTGCAGGTTGCCGCGGCGGCCTGTCCTATGGTGATAATGTATCAATCAAATAAATACTTATGGCACCTGGTCGGCAAAAGGATAGTGAAAACAAAGCATCTTTCGCTTGTTAATATACTCTCGCAAAAAGAGCTTGTACCGGAATTTATGCCTTATTTTTCCTCTATTGCCCCGATAGTGGCCGTTTGTGAAAAACTTTTGGATTCCCCCCAAAAATTGTCTGCTCTCAGTGTCGAACTTGCCGAGCTTGCTAAACCTCTTGCGGGCATCAATACCTCACAAAATATTGTGAAAATGATAATAGACCAGTTGGGTGTTGATAAATAGCTGTTAAAAATCCTACCGCATAGCTTTTAGCGCATCATATTCAGCCTGTACACTATTTAAAAAGTTCTGAACCATCTTTTCATCTACCGGCACATCCTCTCCGAATTTTCTCTTCAGACCCAGTACGAAATGAGCGTCATTTATAAGACTCCGCATTGCTTTCATCGCCTGACCCCGCGTTCGCGTTGCTTTAAGCTGTTTTACTCCGAGGTCGAACGAAGCGTTTATTTTTTCCAGACTTTTCTCAATTCTGGCGCAAAGCTTTCTGGCCTCTTCCATAGATTTATCGGGAATTATCTGTGCTGAAAGTGCGTTTTGGTCTTTGAGCAGGGCCTGCCTGTTTTCGTAAATCTTGTCAGCCATACCGCAATCCACAGCCTCCTGAGCGGTCAATGTAAGAAGCGAGCCTTTTTTCGACCACGTCTTTATCACAACATCGTCGGAACTTTTGTTTATCGACTCAATGAAGACTCTTTTACCGTCTTTATTAATTTCGATAACTTCAATGTCTTTATCTTCCATCGCTTTTGCCAGTACTGCGGGACGGTTTTTGTTCGTTGCCAGCGAAGCGAGGTAATTCCTCCAGGCCGAGCCGATTTTTTCGCCTATGGTTTCGCCGAGGACTTCCCTGATTTCTATCGGCTTGCCGTTCTCGTCCATAGTAATTACAGTAGCGGCGCCCATAACGGACACAGGCGCCATATAAATTTTATCGCACGTCAGCGATACCGCCACCGCTGCCGAGTATGCCCCGCCGCAGGCGCCTCCGTTTATATACGCGTAAGTATCGCAATTTGAGATTTTCTGGATGGCCGAGCTCATTCTCATCGCCATATCGACTCTTCCGCCCGGCGAATCTATTTCTATAAGGATAAACAAAGGGCCTTTTGATGCCGCCCCTGCAAGTGCGGTCTCGAAAGCCGTTGTCTCCATACCAAGGGCAATCTGGTCCGGCACGGACAAAAGAGCGACAGTATTATTTCTGCCTGTTTTGTCTCGCGTTATTTTGAATTGGTTTAAGTTTAATGTAATAACGCCCTTTTCTACGGTATTGACATCCGATACGCCGTCAATCGGATTGCGGACAGCAAAACCGTGATAAGTTTCGCTGGTCTCGGTATTGACGAAAGTATCAGCCCTCGCCGGAATGACCGACAAAACCGTCAATAGTAGCAACGAATGTAGAAATAGTTTCAACAAATATCCCTCTCAGCAACTCATAGTTATTATATAGCCTAAACACCCCCCATTCATCATTAAATCCTTTTTTCCTTTTTTGCTTGACTTTTGTTAATAATATGGTAAAATATGCACAAAGTTAGATAAAAGGCTAAAATTACACAAAAAAACCACTTTCTACATAAACGA
>JAHJUV010000005.1 GCA_018828825.1 Planctomycetota bacterium
GAGCCTCTAAAAATGTCATTGCGAGGAGTGCAACGACGAAGCAATCTTCATTATTGCTTCAAAAATGAGATTGCTTCGCTGCGCTCGCAATGACAAGGTGTATTTTTAGAGGTATCCTTAAATGTTCAAAACAGTTTGGAACATTGGGGAATTAGAACTTTGAATTTGTTTAGGATTTAGATATTAGGATTTCGGATTTCCATAGTTTAGGTATAAGATTTTGTTAACTTTTTGCTTAACTATACCGGTATTCTACCATATTTATAACTAAAGTCAAGAAAAAACTGCTGAAAGAGGAGAAATCAGTTAGTTGTAAGTAGGTGTGTGATAAGAAGTTACGATTAATTGAGAAGAAATTTAGCCACGGAGCCCATCCGCCGTCGCTATGAGCTATGGTGGACAGGCAGAACTCACAGAGATATTGCTTTAGGGTCTGATTTGCTTATAATGGTCGAAAATTCTATATTATTACCCCTGCGCTGTCGCTTGGGCTCTGCGTCGCCGTGCCGGCGAGGGCTAAACTAATGTTTAATCCAAAAGGAGGTAAAGGTTATGACAGAGTATTCGGCAAGTCCATTCGGAGAGAAATTCGCAATTCCAGAGCGTAAAGAATATGCGGTGGAGTTGGAGCGTGTCAGCAAACTTACCGAGGCAGCACGAAAAGAGGGTAAGGAAATCGTAGTAGTTATGGGAGTCGGTTTTGTCGGGGCTGTGATGGCGGCTATCGTAGCAGATACCGTCGATAAGAAGACAGGGGAGCCGGGGAAATTCGTTATCGGCTGCCAACGGCCAAGTACGCGAAGCTACTGGAAGATTCCAATGCTCAATAAAGGAGTGTCTCCTGTCAAGGCGGAAGACCCTGAAGTTGACCCTATGATATCTCGCTGCGTGCTGGAGAAAAAAACTCTTATCGGTACCTATAACAGCGATTGTCTGCAACTGGCTGACTGTGTTGTTGTGGATGTGCAGTGCGATTATGCCAAGCAGGATTTGGGAAACCTCCGCACTGGCCAGGCTGATATGGCGGCACTTGAGGCGACGATGAAGACCATCGGGCAGAAAGTTCCGGCTAATTGCCTGACGCTGATAGAGACGACGGTTGCGCCGGGGACGACGGAATTTGTTGCCTGGCCGATACTGAAAAAAGCCTTTCACAACCGTGGTATTGAGACCGAGCCGCTGCTGGCACATAGTTTCGAGAGGGTTATGCCGGGCCGGAATTATGTTTCCTCGATTAGGGATTTCTGGCGAGTCTGCTCGGGCTGCAACGGGGAGGCTCGCACGCGGGTGGAGAAATTTCTGCGAGAAGTACTCAACACAAAGGAATTCCCGCTGACGGTTATGGACAGGCCGATAGAGTCCGAAACAACCAAGATTGTGGAAAATTCCTATCGTGCGACTATTCTTGCATTTCTCGATGAATGGTCAGTTTTTTCGGAGCGCAACGGCGTGGACCTGATTAAGGTTATCAATGCCATTAAGATGCGGCCGACACACAATAATATGATTTTTCCCGGGCCTGGCATCGGCGGATATTGTCTTCCTAAAGACGGCGGACTGGGCTACTGGGCTTATAAACATCTGCTCGGATTCGATGATGATATTTTCAAAATTACAACGACAGCAATTGACATTAACGACACGAGGGGGCTTCGCGTAGCAACGCTGACGCGGGATGCCCTGCGAAATATGGGGCGATATATTGCCGGTGCCAACGTTCTTCTGTGCGGGGCAAGCTACCGACAGGATGTAGCCGATACGCGATACAGCGGTTCGGAAATCGTTGTGCGAAGGCTGACGGAAATGGGCGCAGAGATGCGCGTGCACGACCCGTATCTCGAGCACTGGTATGAACTGGAGCAGCAAGACACGTATCCGTCGCCGGGACACTCATGGTCGCGCTTTTTCCGCAACCAGGAACATCTGAAAGAAATGCAGGTGCAAAGCGACCTGCAGGCATCGTTGAAAGGAACTGAAGCGCTGATTCTGGCAGTGCCGCACGAACCGTATTTGAAACTTGAGCCGGACGAAATCGTTAAATGGGCCGGCGGGCCGCTGGCAATTATCGACTGCTTCGGCATACTCGAAGACGAAAAAATCAAGAGGTATTTCGAGTTGGGCTGCGAAGTCAAGGCTTTAGGCCGAGGGCATATTCAACGTATTAAGGAGTCGGTCCGCAGCAAGAAAAGCTGAAAAAGGATTTTTTAAAAGATTATAATTTTACATTCCGGGCTTGGTTGGAACTTCGCTGACGCGGAGAGGCAGCGAGGCCTGGATTTGGCTGTCGACGGCCAAGTCGATTTGATATCTACCGTATTTTTTGAATTCAAGGCCGTGGATATTGAGGATAAGATTGGCGGCGGAAGAACCAAGGTTGGGGCCTGGACGAAAGGCTATCTGGCCTTCGAGTTTCGGGGCGATGTTGTGGCCGTCTTCATCGATTATCTGGATTCTGACGGAATGATCGCCTTGTTCGATGGTCTCAAAACGGATTCTTGCGGCAATAGAGCATTGGGGATGTTTTGCGGGCAGTTGTTTAGCCCAGATATTATCGAAGGCGCCGAGGATATTCAGTTTGCCCTGCTGTTCGGTGGCGGCGTCACATAATAGAAAAGCTTCGATTTCCATTTTGATTCCCCTAAAATAATCCAGTTCTGGCTTACTTTAAGAACAAATAATACAAACGACCTTGTTGATATGTTCTGCCTGCAAGAGAGCCTGCTTTGTCGTCTTGGCCCATATAGATGTCGCACCTGCCGGGAGCCCGGATTGCTCCGCCGGTATCCTGGTCGAGCGCGAAACCGGTGTATGGTCTTTCTGAAACTGCGCCGTCCTTTTCATAAGGAAGTCTGGTTGAAATAAAGGTCGGGCAGGCCGGCGGAAAGATGGTCTTGTCCGTCGCGATGCTTCTGTACGGAGTTACTTCTTCGTTCAGGCTTCCGCGGGGTTCGCCTTTTTCCTCCATGAAAAACACAAAACGAGGATTTACCTGTGTGTAGCTTGCGACCTGGTCGGGATGCTGTTTGAAATAATTTATCATCGCCGTAAGGCTCATCTGCCGGCCACCGATTTTGCCCTGCTCGACCATCGCTTTGGAGAGACTTTTATATTCGTGGCCGTTGCTGGCGGCATAGCCAACGCCCATAAGTTTTCCGTTTGGCAGTCTAATCTTCGCGGAACCCTGGACGTGGGCAATATAGACCTCGAACGGGTCGCCAAGCCAGACCAGCTCCGTGCCGGTGAGCGAATCGGATATTTCAAGAACCTTTCTCGAAGGATAAGGCTCGACACCGTCGCGGCTGCGCCTGCCGAGGATTTCGCCTTTGGGACCTTTTACAAGGTCAGCAGGCTGTTTGTAAAGAGGATAGCGGAACTTTTCGGTACGGGTAAGAGAACCGTCAAAAATAGGGGTGTAATAACCCGTAAAAAGAACCGTGCCTCTGTCATCGCAGCCGACAGAGATGTAAACGTCAAACTTTTGGAGTATCGCTTCTTTGAGCTTGTCTCCGAACAATTTGGATTCGAACAATTCGTCAAATGCCTGGAGACTCTGGACGGCTTTTTCGTGTGTTATTTCGCCACAGGGATAAAACTGCTTGCTGGACGGTTTTTTCAGATAGTTCAGACTCTTCGCAATTGCCGAGCGGAGATTAGTCAGGTTATAACAGGCAAATGTAAAATCGGGAATGTCGGCAGGGTTGGTTATCTTCCGTAAAGCAAACTGGCCGGGCAGCAGCGGTCTGTCGTACTGAGGCGGCTTTTTAACGGGTTCAATTCTTCTGGGCAGGTGGCAACTGGCGGAAAACAAACTAATCAGCAACAGCTCTGCGACAAGTATCGCTTTTCTCATGATTCCCTTCTCACAAAACACATACAGCAAAACCGGCGTTAAAAAACTTTGTTATTTATCCGCCTTATAAAATCCGCGACAGGAAATGTCAAGTTGTTCTTTGTCCTTTATTTTAATATGCAGAGTATCAGAGAAAACCCGCAATTTGCCATCCTGCAGAGGCGGGGCCACCTCTACATCAAATTTGAACCGATTTTCGGTTTGTTCCTTTCCGACCACCTTGATAATTCCATTATCGGAAGAAATCGATTCTATTTCAATAGGCTGATTGTAATTGCTGGTAAGATATATAGTCCGCTTCTGGATTTCACCGACAACAGCATTACGGATTATAATCACAGATGGCGAGGTTTCAAATTCCTTAAGACAACTATATTGAACCCTGATTGTTTTACAACTCGGATGATTCAGAGTAAAAACTATAAAACCATTTAAGTACTTATTCAGATTGTTTACATCTATTACAGGATTAAAAATATGTTTTTCCAAAACTTCGTTCGGGTCAAAATCAATCGATACTACGTTTCCGGGAGATTCGACTTTTGTAACAGCAAATTTTTCTCCGTCAAGGCTCGTAAGCGTTATTGGAGACACGCCGGCGTCCGGTGCAATTAGCGATAAAGTCAGCTGTTCTGGAGACGCCTTAACCTTGGTCTGGACATAAGCTTTGATTACCAACTGAACCCTGGAATTATTAGGGTCATTACTGAAAACCATAATATGCTGGGAAGTGGAACCCTGATATTTCGGAGCATGAAATTTCACGGTGATTTCGCCCGATTCGCCGGGGGCATATTCTTTTTTCTTTAAAGCAGGAACTGTACATTTACAGGTTCCCTTGACACGGTCTATCTCAAGAACACCTTTACCTGTATTCGTAAAGGGAAAATTACAATCGCTGTAACTGTCGGGAGCAATTTTGCCGAAATCGTGCTCAACAGTATCAAACTTTATTATCGCCCCCCCCTCGCTTGCTGCGCAAGCAGCAGAGGGGGCAAAAAAGAAACCTAAAATCAATACAACAACCAGAAACTTACAATATCTGCTATTCACAATAGTATCTCCTTTTCTGCAAATTCTCTGTAAAAATCAAACTTACTATTTTAACACAAAAGACCTTCCGGAGCAACGGCAAATTCGGCTGTCTGTAAAGAATCCTTGAGAAAGACTTTGTGCTGTGGTAGATTAACGCTTTAAATAATAAACAGATGAGGTAAGAAATGAATCCCGTTAGAAATTATCCGTGGAAAGGAGATTTCTGACGAGATAAGTCCTGTTTAAAGTAATAATATATTAAATTTAATCATAGATAAAGAAAGATTTCTAACGGGATGAACGTATTATTGCTCGGAAACGGCGGACGTGAACATGCAATAGCTTGGAAACTGGCACAATCCAGGGAGCTTAAAAAACTCTTCATAGCTCCGGGCAACCCGGGAACCGCTAAATGCGGCGTAAATGTCGATATTAAAGCCGATGATTACGTTCAACTTTTAGGTTTTGCCAAAGACAATAAGGTCGGCCTTGCCGTTATCGGGCCGGAAGACCCGCTGGCAGCAGGAATCGTCGAGCGGTTTGAAAAATCGGGGATAAAGGCTTTCGGGCCAAGCGGAGCGGCAGCACAGCTCGAAGCGGACAAGGCCTTTTCAAAACAGATTATGAAGACAAACGCGATACCCACCGCCGAGAGCCGAACATTCGACAATTTTCAGGATGCCAAGACTTATATCGCCAGCAGAGATGAAGCGGTAGTGATAAAGGCCGCCGGTCTTGCCAAAGGAAAAGGAGTGTTCGTCTGCGATGAGCCTTGTGAGGGAATTATCGCGGCTGAAAAAATTATGGAAAGGAAAATATTCGGAAAGGCCGGCGAAAAAATTATAGTCGAAGATAAACTGCTCGGGCAGGAAGCATCGATACTTGCATTTGTCGACGGGAGAAATATATATGTTCTCGAAAGCTCGCAGGACCATAAGGCAATCGGCGACGGCGACACAGGGCCGAACACCGGCGGGATGGGAGCGTACAGCCCGGCTCCGATTGTTACGGATAAACTTATGGACCAGATTACAAAGGAAATACTCGTGCCGACCGTCGATGGTATGAACAGAAACGGCACTCCTTACAAAGGTATCCTTTACGCAGGAATTATGATTACACAGGGCGGGCCGCGGGTACTCGAATTCAATGTGCGGTTCGGCGACCCGGAAACCCAGCCGATACTCGCAAGACTCAAAAGCGATTTGCTCGAAGCGATGCTGGCAACCTGCGACGGAACTCTCGATAAAATCACGCTCGAATGGGACGACCGGGCCGCGGTGTGCGTTGTTATGGCGTCAGGCGGATACCCGGACGATTACGAAAAAGGCAAAGTCATCACCGGCATCGAAGAGGCAGAAGCTATAAAAGATGTGGTCGTATTCCACGCCGGAACCGCTGAGAAAAACGGTCAAATTGTAACCTCAGGCGGAAGAGTTCTCGGCGTAACGGCACTGGGGGACAAAATCGCCGACGCACAGGCCAAGGCATACGAGGCTGCGGAAAAAATAAAATTTGAAAAAGCTTATTACAGAAAAGACATAGGCGATAAAGCAATAAAGAAATCGAAGATTTAAGACTTGTCCCCGCGAAAGCGGGGATTGAAAATTCGAGGAACCGGGAATTTGTTAAAAAAAGACAAGAAAATCATACGACTAATCATATTAATTATTGTCGCTGTTTTTATGTGGTTTCTCTATAACTGGGGCGGAAATCTGTTAAGGCCTATCGCCATACGTCAAATCAAGCAGCTTACAGGGGCAAGGGTCGATATTGATTCTGTCGTGTTTCGCTTTAACGGGAGAATAAGCTTTAAGAATATACGCATCGGGCCATTACTGAAAACAACGCCGGACAATGCGATACTGACCGCGAAAAAACTTGACGCGTATTTCGCACCGACAAGTTTTCTCAAATTCAAGCCGCAGCTTAAGAGCCTTAGGATTGAGGATTTCAGTCTTAATATCCAATACAACAGCGACGAAAAACAATGGAACGTCGCAGTTCTGAAACCGCCACGCAAAGGCAAAGGCGAATTTCTGCCGGAACTTAAATTCAAACACGGCGAGATAAAATTCACACAAGTCAATAAAGGTATAGAAGCTGAAACCATCGCCTGTAATATCAAAGGCGGCAATGCCAGGACAACCAGCGAGGATGGAAACTATCTTTTCACCATAACCGAAGCCGGTCTAAAGGAAAAAGCAGGAAACAGAGTATCAATCAAATGGACAAAAAAAGAAACACAGGAAATTGAACTCGAAGGCTATCTGCCAAGACTCGATATGACATTGTTCGGCAGCAAATGCAATATAAACGGCTTTTATTCAAAAATCACCTCGGACAAGGAAAAAATAGCTTTTAAACAGGGCCTTATCGCTATCGGGCCGCAGACCGTTATCGACGTTAACGGAACTGTAAGAAACTTCGCAGACCCGGAATTCGTATTCGGCGTGAGGATGAAAAATCTGAATGTCCGTCGGGACCCTGCCGATAACTGTTTTGCGCACGGAAGCAGAATCTTCGAAAGCTTTATTCCCCTGCTACAGGTATTTTTCGACAACTTCGACCCGCAGGGACTGCTGGACCTCAATGTTGTCCTGACCGGAAAGGCGACGCAAATCGCCAAAACGCAGTGCAGGGGGTACCTCAACTGCAAAGATGTCTCTATGAGATATTTCGATTTCCCATATCTGGTCGAACACATGGCAGGAAGAATAGACGTAACCGAAACCAGTATGACTATGAAAGACCTCAAAGCTTCGCACGGCAAAGTCGATATCACAATGAACGGCTACTGCGATGGGTTCGGCGAGACGATGGACAGCAATGTCGTGCTTTCGAGCAATAATATGCTGCTCGACGAGGACTTGTACGCCGCCCTGCTTGAGAACCATAAAAAGCTTTGGTACATCTTCTCGCCGTCGGGAATGGTTTCGGGCGATTTTATCTATGCCGCCAAACCACCGAACACCAGAATATTCCGGCTGTACGCGGATTTGCTCGACGTCTCGATTATGTGCCAGTATTTTCCGTATCCGGTAACAGGAATCACAGGAAAAATCGGCGTTGACGGCGGATTGATAGAATTAAAAGATGTCATAAGTCAGCGAGACGGCGGAACCATTAAAATGCAGGGAAGAATCACCGAAGCCGATACGCCAAACCCGGAATACGATTTCAAAATTCAGGCCAATGATATAGCCATTGATAACAAACTTATAGGCGCCTTTCCGCAGGAACAGAAAAAATTCTTCAGCAATTTCGAGATACAGGCAGAAGGCGATGCGGATATTAATATTCATTCTATCGACAACAATGAAATGCCGATTGATTACCTGGCAAAGCTTAATATAAGAGGCGATTTAATAAAACATCCTATGCTGTCGCAGCCGCTGAAAAACGTCATACTCGACGCAAACCTGACGCCGCTGACGCTCGAGGTAAAAAACTTCAGCGCCGATTTCAACCAAAGCCCCATCAACGCTACGGGAACTATATGGACCGGCTCGGCCGCAGAACCACTCGGGTACTGTATGAAACTGACCGCTTCCAAACTATCGCTCGACAGCAATACAATCAAACCCTTTCTCGGCGAGGGCAGTGTAAAAATGCTCGAAGATTTTCAATTTGCGGGAAATGTAAATCTCGACGCTGTTATAGGCAAAAACGCCAGGATAAAATGCCCTGAATATCAAATCACTGTCGATTGTCTCGGCAACGCAGTATTCTTAAATAAACTAAATATGCCGCTGAAAAATATCACCGGGAAAATAATCATCAGCCCGGAAAATATCGAACTTCGCGAACTGTCCGCTACCCCCGCCGGCAGGATTCAATTCGACAGTCCGTCCAGAATTACTCTGAACGGAAAAATAAAAATGGCTCAGCAGCAGGTCGATTCCGCCCAGCTTAAACTCACCGGAACTGACATAAATTTCGACCCGGGATTTACCGCTGTCCTGGGAAAAGCGGAAAATTACTATACCAAACTTGCACCGGCAGGAAAATTCGACCTGAATTTTGATGATGTAAAACTCTATAAAAATGATAAGGGCGACAAAATACTCGACCTTAAAGGTACTGCCCTATTCAAAAACTGTTCTGTCGGACGGGCAAAACCGATTTCCAATATATACGCGATGCTCAACGTAGATACCAGATACCGCATCGGCAAAGGGATGGAATACTCTAAACTGCTTCTCGATGTTCAGAGCCTTTCGTTCAAGGACAGACCGATTGAAAATCTGAAACTGTCGATTCCTTACGACAGCAACGACCCGAAAATAATCATCAAGGGATTTGTGGGAGACTGCCTCGGCGGAAAAATCTCCGGAGATGCCATATTCGAAACCGACAGCAATGGCACTTTTTCAAATTACCAGATTGACATAGCCCTTATAGATGTCGGGACCGAAAAATTTGTCTCGCCCCGTTCGGCAATAGAGAAAGATACCGGCGGAGCGATAAACGGCGAACTGCACGTACTCGGCGACTTCAAAAAACCGCAGCAGGCGAGAGGCAGACTCCTCTTCCAGGCCACCGGCATTAAACCCAGACAAACGGGAATTGTGTCGCAAATAAGAACTGCTATATTCGAATCGGCCAAAAAAGACCTTGCGTTCGATAATATAAAAGTCCAGGCGTTTGTAAAAGGAAACTTACTGCAAATAACGAGGTTCGACCTCTACGGCCCTACCGCATCGATGAGGGGGACGGGAACTTACGAGCCCGCGACAGATTCGATAAATATCAGCTTCACAGCTTACAGCGCCGCGGGCAAAGAAGAGCCAGGATTTTTCGAATCACTTACCGCCGGATTCGGGCCGGCGTTTTTGAAGGTCGAAATGACCGGAAAACTCGAAAATCCGCAAATCAAGGTCGAACCGTTGCCGATTTTCAAAAAATCACTCGAAATAATCGGAACAAGATAAAAAACCTTGACCGGCCGAAAAACCGGTAATATACTCATTTTTGCAGGGGTGCCCGTGCGCTTTCTTGCGAAAGCAAGAGCGGGGGC